>DASTOD010000721.1:0-2676 GCA_035762645.1 Binatia bacterium
TAAAGCCGCGCTGCTGACGCTGGGAGATCGACCCCGCGTCATAATGGAGCATTCCTCTGGTCCAGGTATCGAGATCCTCCAGGTTGCGCTCAATGCCGCGAAATGGAGAAGGAAGCGCGACCAGAAACAAGATCAGGAACACCAAAGTCGAAATAGTTGCTTTCCAGCGTCTTCGGTATATCAGGTAGCCGAGCGTGAGAACGGGAAAAGCCTTGATGGCGATGGCGAGCGCGACCAGGGCTCCGGCCCGCCAGTTCTTGCCGCTGCTCAAGCAGACAAAAGCGGCAAGCATGAGCGCCAGGAGAAGGAGGTTGGGTTGTCCCAGGAGATAATTTTCTGCCACGTACGGCAGGCAACAGACGCCAGGTATGAGATAGAGGAGAGGGTGATCGCGCCCTGTGGTGCCGGTCGCGAGGAAGACAGAAAGGAGAAGCGAGGCGATCCATGCAACCGAGTACAAAAGGACTAAAACGATGATGAGGGGCAGCTCGCCCAGATAGCTCGGAATCGCGAAAAGCACCGCCGCCGTAGGAGGGTACATGAATTGGAACGTTCCGTCGTCCCTCGGCGCGTAGATATCACCCCCTTCGAGGACGGTCTGTCCCACCCAGAACCACTTGGCATAGTCTTTCGTCCGTCCACGGAAGTAATTGTTGATCGGCAAGAAGCCGAGAACCACGATCGTGATTGCAAAAAAGATGACAACACCCCTGGGGAGGTGCATCTTAACTGCGCTTTTCATCTGATCAAGCTAGAGGGAGTTCGGGTCAGTTTGCTGTGCCTGGGATCGAGCATTATTCAACCGTGAGCGGTAGGATAGAAACGATGGCGCTCCACTACTTTCGCTCCAGAGGCACAATCGGCCAGGCAACCACCTCCTGGTAGCGAGCAAAATGACAGATCGGTTTGGTATTGGGTAGCTCGATCCCCAGCGGCTGCGTCATCGTGTTTCTGCGCAGCTCCACTTCGGCGAGCTGAAGCGGCCATGGCGGATGATGGATCTCGCCGTAGACGACTTCGTTGGGCTTGAGCGCGCCATAGAGGCAATATCTTTCTGTTAGCCAGTGATCGAGCGAGCCCGGAATGGCATGATAAACGGGACCGGTCGGTCGATAAGACGCGGTGAACTCTGCGAGCGGAGATCTCTTGTGGATACGGACGCTTTCATAGTGGACCGCCTCGCCTTCCAACCGCACGGTCATTCGGGCGTCGTAATAGGACAGCCCCAACCAGCGTGCCGCTCTGACCGCGAGCCAACTCGTAGCGTCGAGGCTGAAAAACCAAACGCCGCTTCTGCCCGGGGTCCTCACGTAAGTCCGGACGTTTAGCTCCGGGAAAGCCATCGGGATGGGAAGATAGCGCGGCCGAACACCGCTCATCCGGAATGGAACGACACCCATCCAACACGAGCCGTCGAAGGTCTCCAGCTCGAGCGCGACCGGAATCAAGGGCCGGATCAATTCCGGGCGAACCGGCCAATGAAGGAACAGAAGATCGTGCCAGCGCATGAACAGTAGCCACGACGCTTTTGGGAGCGGCCAAGGCCGGTGCGCGGTCTCCTCCATTACCGGCGAAACGCTCAGGCTACAGCCGGCCGCCACCGTACCCGTCGTGACCACGTTAGCGCCTAGCTCGAGGAACTCGCGTCTCGTCATCGTCCCGGTCTCGCAAACCGGGAGCAGGCCATCATTGGGGCATCGCACCATCATTATAACTGGCCTTACAGCAGCCTGAGAATTATTCTCGCAACTCAGGCCGACTTCGACCATGGAGTTTTACTGGGATCGTGGCGAATCTTGAAATTCTCGATGAAGGCGAGGTCAGCGGTTTAGGGGCTCGGTCGCGGGATGCCGGAAAATTTTGATCCCAGTTCTTTTCTCGATATAGCGCCCAAAGCGAAATTTCGATTCGACGTCGTCGATCGGCACGCCCCCGGGCTTCTCGCGCAGAGGCTCCACTTCTAGGACAGTAAAGGTGTGGCCGGGCTCCAAGACGATTTTGTCGAATTGGCCATGCAGCGCCTCGACAGAGTCGATCTCGAAAACGCGTTCGATACCCACCGCTCGCGCAATCGCCGCGTAGTCGTTGCGGCGCGCGTTTGCCAAGGGAACGGCGCCGGTTGCGTTGTAGACGCGGTTCGAAACCAGGAAATGCTTCAAATTGGGCAGATTGAGATCGCGTTCGACCATCAACATGCCCGGATTCATCACGAAAGCCCCATCGCCCATGAATACCCACACCGGCAGTTTCGGCGCGCCCATGGCGATGCCGGCGCCGAACATCGATATCATGCTCATGGAAGCGCCGAGGTAAAAGACCTGATCCATATCGTGCGTCGTTCTCCACCACGTGCCCGAGGTGACCCCGGCTGATGTGATCACGACGCTCTCTCCTTGGCGGCTCGCGAGGTATTTGAAACATTCTCTCAGATCCAACGCCCTCTCCTATGCCTCGCCGCGTAGGACGGCTTCGGTAAACACCACGACCTCCGGACGATTCATCGCCTGGCAGTGTTTGAAAGCGGCCGGGATGCGCGAGATCGTTTTTTGCTCCTCTACGATCAAGTAGGGAAGACTGATGGAATCCATCAACCTGGTGAGGTATAGACCGTTCGAAATGTGGTGCGGCCGCGGGTCGCCGATCACGCCGCGCAAGGTGGCAAAAATAAAAAGCGGG
>DASTOD010000722.1:0-3698 GCA_035762645.1 Binatia bacterium
TCGAGTACGCACTCGACTCCGGCATCTTGATGTTCAACGTCGAGTCTGAGGACGAAATGTTTGCGCTCGACGACATCGCCCGCGCCGTCGGCAAAAAGGCGCCGATCAGCCTGCGGATCAATCCGGACGTCGACCCGCAAACCCACCCCTATATTTCCACCGGCATGAAAAAGGCCAAATTCGGCCTCGACATCAAGCGTTCGGTGGAAAGTTACCGAAGGGCGGCGGCGTTGCCGAATCTCGAAGTGGTCGGCGTGGACTGCCACATCGGCTCGCAACTGACGACCGTCTCCCCTTTTGTCGATGCGTTGGCGCGAGTTCGAGAATACTTGGATCGAGTGCTTGTCGGATCGCTCCAAAAAGAGGGGGCGCAGATCCGCTATCTCGACTTGGGCGGCGGACTGGGGATCAGTTACAAAGATGAAGTGCCGCCGCACCCGGAGGAATACGCCAACGCGATCATTCAAGGATTGGAAGGGTTGGACGTGACGCTGATTTTGGAGCCCGGCCGAGTCATTGTCGGCAACGCCGGCATCCTCGTCACCGAAGTTCAATATCTTAAAGAGACCGATGAAAAGAGGTTTGTTATCGTCGACAGCGGCATGAACGATCTCATCCGGCCGGCGCTCTATGGATCGTACCAGGCGATTCAGCCGGTGGTCCAAACCAACGGGGATAGAATCGTTGCGGACGTGGTTGGTCCGATATGCGAAAGCGGCGATTTTTTGGCCAAAGATCGGGAAATGACCTGTCCCCAACGCGGTGACCTTCTCGCCGTCATGAGCGCGGGAGCGTATGGCTTCACCATGGCATCGAACTACAACTCCCATCCCAAGCCGCCCGAGGTCCTGGTCGATGGCGACCGTTATCATGTCGTGCGCGCGCGCGAGAGCTTCGAGGATCTGATCCGAGGCGAGACGATACCGGCGGGGCTCCAATAGGGTTTCGGGTCTCGCGTCTCGGGTCTCGTGTTCAAGGCGAAAACCGAAACGGGAGTTTTAAAGAGGCATTCAGCAGTGGAGGTCCGTCATTCCCGCATGCTTTTAGCGGGAACCCAGCGGATGTTCGGACTGGACCTCGATAGAGACACGCGGGGCTGACGACCGAGTAGGCTCGGCTTCGGGGGTCCGTAGTGTAAAATCCCCATTAGCCCCCTTTGACAAAGGGGGCAGGCCGAAGGCCGGGGGATTTCGGAACTCGAAACCAGTAAGCAAGCATGGAAATCTCGTTTACCAAGATGCATGGCTGCGGCAACGATTTCATCTTTGTCGATTGCCTCAAGAGAGACATTTCGGATCTCGGCGCGTTGGCGGGAAAGCTCTGCGACCGGCGCTTCGGTATCGGCGCGGATCAGCTGCTCACGATCCATCCGTCCAAGGTGGCCGATTTCAAGATGGAGATCTACAACGCCGACGGGAGCCAGGTGGAAATGTGCGGCAACGGCATCCGCTGCTTCGCCAAATATGTCTATGATCATGGCATTACCCACAAACGGGATTTGGAAGTGGAAACGCTGGCGGGGATCGTCCGGCCGCGCATTACGGGAAACCTGGTCGAAGTCGATATGGGGGAACCGATTCTCGAGGGCCGAAAAATACCTGTGGACGCAGAAGGCACCATCGTCAATCGCCCATTGACGGTCGACGGAAAGACCTATGAGGTGACCTGTGTCTCGATGGGAAATCCCCATTGCGTCCTCTACCTCGACGACATCGACTCGCTCGACTTGGAGAAGCTCGGCCCGCGCTTCGAGCATCACCCATTTTTCCCGAAGCGGGTGAACACCGAGTTCGTTAAAGTCCTAAACCCCCAAGAAGTTAAAATGCGGGTTTGGGAGCGGGGCGCGGGCGAAACCTGGGCCTGCGGCACAGGCGCCTGCGCCGTCACGGTTGCCGGCGTGCTCGCGGGCAAGACCGAAAGAGAGCTGACGCTGCATCTGAAGGGCGGGGAGCTGTTCGTGGAGTGGCGTGATAACAACCGCGTGTATATGACCGGTGGCGCCGAGGAAGTGTTCCACGGAACTGTTACGGTTTAGTAGGAGAAAATGCCATGTTTGCCGGATCCATGGTCGCATTGGTAACGCCTTTCAAGGATGGCCAGGTCGACTGGAGAAGCCTCGATGGGCTGGTGGAGTTTCATATCAAGAACGGCACCAACGGGATTGTTCCCTGCGGTACCACCGGAGAGTCCGCGACGCTCGATCATCAGGAGCACGATGGGGTCATCGAGGCGGTCGTCAAGGCTGTCAACAAGCGCGTCCCCGTCATCGCGGGGACCGGATCCAACTCCACCGCCGAGGCGATCGAGCTCACGCGCGGCGCTGAGAAGGCCGGCGCCGACGGCGCGCTGTTGATCTCGCCTTATTATAATCGGCCGACTCAGGAAGGAATCTATCAACACTATAAAAAAGTCGCCGAGTCCGTGGGCATTCCGCTGATCGTTTACAATATCCCCGCGCGCACGGGTTCAAAAATCGAGCCGGAAACTTTGGCGCGCCTCGCCGAGATCAAAAACGTCGCCGGCGTCAAGGAGGCGACGGGCTCGGTGGATCAGGCGATCGATGTCATCCGCCTTTGCGGCGATCGCTTCGGGGTCTACTCGGGAGAGGATTCGCTGACTTTTTCTCTCATGGCCTTGGGGGGAAAAGGAGTGATCTCGACCGTCGCCAATATTGCCCCGCAAGCGATGTCGCAATTGACGGACGCCTGTCTAAAGGGAAATTGGCAGAGAGGTCGCGAGCTACAACTTAAACTCGTTCCCCTCATTCGCGCCGTCTTTCTTGAAACCAATCCGATTCCGATCAAAACGGCGCTTTCTCTGATGGGCAAGTGCTCTGGCGACCTCCGCCTCCCGCTCACGCCCATGTCAGAGGGCAATCTTAAGAAACTCAAACAGGCGATGACCGATTTCGGTCTTCTCTAGCACCGATGGCGCTCGGCATCGTTGTGTGCGGAGCCGGCGGTCGCATGGGCGGCGCCGTCGTGCGCGCGCTGCAGCAGACAAACGACGTGACTCTTGTCGCAGCCATCGACAAACCCCGCAGTCCGCGGCTTGGGAGGGACGCCGGTGAAATTTGCGCTGCCGGACACCTACGCGTTGTAATTGGCGACGACATTGCCCCGCATCTAAAGCCAAATACGATCATCATCGACTTCACCAACCCGGGCGCTTCTCTCGGTTATCTTCGAGCAGCGGCAAAAAAGCGAGTTCCGGTCGTGATCGGCACGACCGGCTTCAGCCCCGCGAATTGCGAGGAGATTAAAAAACTGTCGAGGCGCACGCCCATTTTGCTGTCGGCCAATATGAGTCTAGGGGTCAATTTACTCGCGAGCCTATTGGGAAGAGCCGCCAAAGTGCTTGGCGAGGACTACGACGTTGAAATCATCGAGGCGCACCACCGGTTCAAAAAAGACGCTCCGAGCGGAACGGCATTGGCTCTCGGCCGTTCCATCGCGCAATCCCTCAATCGGGACTTGGACAAGGTGGCCATTCATGGGCGCAAAGGAATCTCCGGCGAGCGCGGCAAAAAAGACATTGCTTTGCTCTCCGTGCGCGCCGGCGATATCGTCGGCGAGCACACCGTCATCTTCGGCGGCATCGGCGAGCGAATCGAATTCATTCACCGGGCCCACAGCCGCGACACCTTCGCCCGCGGCGCCGTCCGCGCCGCGCAATGGCTGGCCAAGCAGAAAAGCGGG
>DASTOD010000723.1:0-3211 GCA_035762645.1 Binatia bacterium
GACGACAGAGCAGGCTCCCCGTAATTGTTGCTATCGCGCTCACGCCGGATTTCAACGCAGGTTGGAAGGCAGCCTGCAAATCCGGTTTTTGGCGGTCCACTTCCATCGTGTGGAGTTGTAATTTCAGCGCATGGGCTGCTGCTTCATATTGTTTAAAAGAAATAGCTGTGGATTGACCGGATTGCGCAAGGAGGATTCCGACGCGCATGAGCTTGGGAACCACCTCCAAAAGCAGCTCCAAACGCTTTCCGCTTAAATCTGTGCTTAGGGTGGCGAGTCCAGTGATATTTCCGCCCGGGCGCGCCAAGCTATCGACTACACCCGTTGCAACCGGATCTCGATTAGAGACCATCACAATCGGGATCGTCTTAGTGGCCTGCTTGGCCGTGAGGATTGCTGGTAAGGTAGGTACTACAAGAACATCTACTTTGAGTTGTAAAAGCTCGTCCACGAGGCTTGAATAACGCTCTGTCTTTCCGCCGGCACCACGGTACTCGATTACAAAGTTTTTGCCCTCAACATAACCGAGCTCTCGCAGTCCTTGTCGCAATGCCTCGACATAAGGCCCGGGATTCGATGCGTCGCCGGGACCTGAAATATAACCGATCCGCGGAATTTTCGTCGTCTGTTGTGCCTCGGCGCCTAGCGAAATAGCGACCAACATCACCGCACAGAGCATTGACGACGCCACGGCTTTGTTCATTACGCACCTCGTTTCGAGCGATATTTATCACGCCGAACGGATAGGTTTTAACCTGAATGCGAGCGAGAGCGATTGGGTGACAGCAGTTGCAGTCAGACGCATTCAGGATAAAACCCGTTGGACTAAAGCGTTGGGTGAAGCAGTGACGGTTGTCTATGGGGATTGTAAGAAGGACATTGGGCAAAGCAGACATACGGCCACGGTTGGTCATAAGAACACCGGGCCGTCGTTGACGCAACGATTGGTTGCGACCGGGTGGCGAAACTCAATAGGGAGTCGGCCAACAAGCCGTGAAGTAATGAAACAGGTCGAACCGATGCGTGGGCTCTGGCACAGAGCGGCGCAACTGCACGGTCTTTTGTTCGTTGAGCGATCATCACGAAGAATCCCATGGTGCAGGGACGGGCAAGTTCGCAAGGAAAACCAGAGTTCCCTTTTGGCATAGAGGGCAGCGAGTGAGATCGATGCCGGTAAGGGCGAGCATCCTCTCGTGAGCCGATCTTTGAGGAAGCTTCGGCACAGTAGGATCGAGGTCTAGGCGTTGACGGCACTTTGACAGAAGATCTTTGGATCGGTTGGCCAAAAAGCCGAAGTGACGCACGCGCACGAAGCCTTTGGGAATCACGTGAAGCAGGAAGCGGCGGATGAATTCGTGGGCATCGAGGGTCATGGTCTTTTTTCGGTTCTGATCTTTTCGGTTGCGGTAACTGAAGGTAACGCCTCCGTTATGGGCTGAGAGAATCCGATCATTGGAGAGCGCCACGCGGTGGGTGTAGCGGCCGAGGTAGTCGAGGACATGGGCGGGAGATCCGAAAGGTTTTTTGGCATAGACGATCCAGGGTTTTTTTCGTAACGCGTTGATGAGGAGCTGGAAGGCCGCAGGGTTAGCCAGGGAAGCAGTTTGACCTACAAAGAGGAGCTTGTTTTGACCGAAAGCCTTTTTAAGCAAGTCGAGGAACTTGCCACAAAGGACAACGCTCAGGGCTTTAACCGGAAACAGAAAGTTTTTGCGGGCAGGACTCCAGCGCTGTTGATCGAACGACAGAGCTCCAGCGGGGACCAGACAATGGAGATGAAAATGATCCAACAGGGTCTGGTCCCAGGTATGGAGCACCGTGATGAAACCGATTTGTCCGCCAAGACGAGTACGGCCAAACTCAACGAGCGTTTCGCCAACGGCTTTAAAGAGATGACTTAACAGGAGCTTTTTATTGGTCAGTATCAGACCGTTGAGTTCGTGAGGCAAGGTGAACACAAGATGGAAGTACCCCACCGGCAAGAGTTCTGACTTTTGTTTGTCGAGCCACTTTACCTTGGCCAACGATTGGCACTTGGGGCAATGGCGGTTACGGCAGGAGTTGTAGGCGGGACGCTCAAAGCCACAGGAGTCACACCGCTCGATGTGACCGCCCAGGGCCGCTGTACGGCAGCCCTCCACGGCCGCGATGACTTTGAGATGTGAAACCGGCAACGGATGGTTGCGGCGATAGGACTCGCCATAGGCGCGAAAGATATCGGCCAGTTCAACGCCGCCTCTTGCCGCCCCCGGCCGCTGACAGGCGGCCAGCACGACTTAAGCCATCTATAACTGGAGCCGGTCCAGAGGACTCACGGCAGAATCCACGTTCTGTGGCCGTAACCTCAAGTACCGCTGGGTGGAAAGAAGGGAGGTGTGGCCCATCAAAAACTGGATCGAGCGCAAGTCCACACCGGCCTCCAGAAGATGCGTGGCGAAGCACGCCCGAAGGCTGTGAATACCACGGCCCTTTTTAAGCCCTGCTCTTTTCTTCGCCGAGCGGAAGATGTGCCACGCTTCTCCTCGACTTAACGGGCCGTTCTTGGCTCGGTTCGGGAAAAGCCAGACGGAAGGCCGGTAACGTTTCCAATACTGACGCAGCTCCACAAGCAGGTTCTGAGAAAGGATGGCATAGCGGTCTTTCCCGCCTTTACCCCGTTTCACACGAAGGGTCATGCGGGCTGGATCGATGTCTGCGATCTTGAGATTCACTAACTCGCTGACTCTGAGTCCTGCCGAATAGGCGGTCATCAGTAAAACACGTTGCTTGAGACCTCGAGCTGCGCCGATCAATCGCACGACCTCGTCGGGACTGAACACCTCGGGCAGGACTGAAGGCTTCTTGCGCGGAGGGATAAACAGCTTGGTCTCATCCCACCCCAGCGTCTCATTGTAGAAAAACCGTAATCCAGAACAGTATCCCGTCAGACTATTCGGCGATAACCTCCGTTCCACCGTGAGATACACAAGAAAAGCTCGGATGTCCTCTTTGCTGAGCTGATCCGGTGATTTGTTGTGATATCTGGCCAGTCTCCTTACCGCGTAGACGTAAGACTGCTGCGTGGCTGGAGAGAAGTTCCGCAGCTTCATCTCCTCAATCATTCGGTCACGTAAGATTCCCATAAATGCCTCCTTGAATGAATTTGATTCACGGAGGCTATCACTGCGCTCAGGGAGAGCGTCAAAGAAAAGAATCGATGAGAAAGTAACAG
>DASTOD010000724.1:0-2622 GCA_035762645.1 Binatia bacterium
TAAATGCGGTCGCTCGGGAGCGGCTTATAGTCGACGTTCTTGGCCAAGCCGAACAACAGATGGTGACGCCACAAGAAGTGCGCCGGCGCATCTTCCGTGATCAGACTCATCGCTTGACCCAGTAGTTTCTTGCGCTTCTCAGTATTGAAAGCTTGCCGCTCCGCCGATAGAAACTCGTCCACTTTGGCATTGGAATAACCGATCCTGGGTGAACCACCGGTCTCGAAATATTGTGACAACGCCGCGCTCGGATCGACCACCCCACCACGTCCCATATAGTAAAAGGGAACCTTGCCCACCTGAACATTGGCCCACAGCGTCGCCCACTCCGGGGTTAACAGCTTTGTCCTTATACCCACAGCCGTGAGCATCGGTACCATGGCCTCGCTAATCTGCTTATCCAACGTATAACGCCCTACCGGTGTCCCGAGCTCGACATCGACGCCGTTCGGAAAGCCTGCCTGCTTGACCAACTCGCGGGCCTTTTCCGGGTTGTAGGTATATTTGGGCTGCAAATTTGGATCGTAAGCATACTGCCCAACACCAATCGGACCATCGAGCCGTGTCGCTTCTCCCCTGAGCAAAGTGCGAATGATGGTGTCGCGATCGATGGCATAGGCGACCGCCTGTCGCAGCAGTTTGTTATCCCAGGGTTTAAATTTCGGGCTCATCGCCAGGAACATGATTTCCGCCGTGTGGAAACTGACTATTTTGTGATTCGGGCTTTTCGCCACGCGATCGCGCAGATGGGGAGGAACAAACTGGGCGATCTGGATCTCATTGTTGAGGAGCGCGGTGACTCTTTGCTCCGGCTCACGCATAATGCGGAACACGACTTCGTCCGGCGCTTGCTTGTTTTGCCTCCACATGGGATGGCTTGGGTCTTTGCCGATGACCAGTCGTTGACCCGGGATCAATTCTCGAAACTTGTAAGGGCCTGCACCCACCGGATATTGGCGGTCGGCTATGTCCGCTCCATACTTGTCGTAGATCGCCTTGTTCGTGATCATGATCCGGTCGAAGAGGTACTCCAGCAGCGGCGCCGTCGGTTCCTTGGTCGTGATCCTAACGGTGTATTTATCGATTGCGGCCTCACTGGCAATCGCCGCTATGTTCTGCCGTTGTTTGCTGAATCTATCGGTGCGAATCCGATTGATGGAATGGACCACATCCGCGGCCGTGAGCGGGGCGCCATTGTGGAATTTGATGTCCTTACGGAGATAAAAGTGCCAATTGTGAGGATCCTTGACTTCCCAGCGCTCGACCAGGAGGCCCACGTGCTGTCCCTTGTCAAAATCATATGTGCCGAGACAACCCAGCACCTGGCACCAGACGCTGTACATGAGCGCGACGCTGTCGCCGTAAGGATTGAACGTCTCCATGGTTTCCGTGACGCCGATCGAGATCCGCTTCTCAGCAGCGTGCACTCGACTGGTCGCAGCTGAGAAAGCAATGACCATGACGGCTGTAACTACCACTATTTTGGTTTTTTTGATCTTCATAAACACCTCCCGTTAGGAGATTTGAGCGTGAGTGGGTTCAGGGGAAACTCGAGACCCGAGACTCGAAACTCCGGCGGATTTATTCGCTTGGCATCAATAGCTGCAGCCGATGGCCGTCGGGATCCGAGAAATAGATGCAGCGCGGGTCCCCTTGGCGACCGTTCACCTTAATGCCGGCATTTTCGAGCGCGCCCTTAACGCGCTCGTAGTCGCCGGAGGTAAGTCGCAAAGCCATGTGATTGATCTCGCTGCCCGCGTGGACATCGTTATCGACTTCGAAAAGTGCGATGCCCTGGCGGCCGCATTTGAGAAAGCATTCGGTGGCGCGTTCGTGGTCTATCTCCATGCCGAGGAATTCTACGTAAAACTTCTTCGAGCGGGGAAGATCTTTGACATGAAATACCACATGATCGATACCGTTGACCTTTAGGGGGGCGCTCATGGTCGTTTACCTCCTTCGATTTCAGTACTCGAGCTAATCAATGACCGCAATGGCTTGGATTTCAATCATCATTTCGGGTCGCGCCAGCTCTTTGATGCCGATCAGCGCGCTGGCCGGATAGCGGCCATCCTGGAAGAATTCTCGCCGTAGCTGAGTGAAGCGCGTGCCGTGCGCCATGTCGGTGATAAAAACGGTCATCGTGACGATATCATCCAAAGAGCCTCCGGCGCGCTCGAGCGTTTTTCCCATCCGCTCGAAACACACTCTCACCTGAGCGTCCAAATCACCGGGATATGTCTTTCCGGCATCATCTTGGAAGCCGGTATGGCCTGCAACATAAATGGTTGTGCCACCCTTCACCTTGACGGCTGCTGAATAAGCTCGCTCTCTTTGCCGGGCATCTCCTTGCAGGTGTTCTTTCGGCATACTTACCTCCTCGTTTGCGTTTCTATCCGCGAATCATCATTCCCGCGCAGCCGCCAAATGACTGATCAGCCTCAGGCTGAACCGAAAATCCAGAACCCCCACTCAATCTCCCCCTTTGCTAAGGGGGAGAGAAAGAGGGGGTTACGCTCAGCCGGAATAACCGTCGGAATTGTGCCAACGACCTCACGGGATAGATTAACTAACGGTCTTTTATCCCAGACCCGCTAGGGAGACAAGGACAGAAGAGACAAG
>DASTOD010000725.1:0-12741 GCA_035762645.1 Binatia bacterium
CGCCGCTCGATGCGGGCATCGATCGAAAAGCACTCCGGGGTGGCCCTCCGCGTCACGCCAAACAACCAGGCTCTCGCCGAGACAATGGATGGCTACGGGGCTTCCTTGCGTTAGGTCTTCTGAGAGCAAAATGGGGTACCAGTAGTTCCTGAGACCGCTCTCGAGGCCCGCAGGAACGTCCGGTGCTATCTCATCATTGTCTATTGCGACCATGAATGCTCCCTTCTCCTAAGATTTCAAAAGAAATTTTATCGCGCCAAGGCGCCAAGCACGCAAAGAAAACTTCCTATTTTCCGGACCTTGGCGGTCTCCGCGTCTTTGCGCGAGTCATAGTGTTTTAGATTTCCTTGATCTAAAATTCCGCCGGAAATCAGCCTAGGTTTTTTTCTTGATCGGAAATCCGTCGATTTCCAAGCCGAGATTTTTCTCGCGGGCACGCTCGAAGATGCGGGCCGCGATTGCAACGTCCTGGTGCGCCGAGCCGACCGACTTGAATAACGTAATCTGCTTGTCGTCGCTCCGCGCCGGCGCGCGGCCGGTGACCAGCTCTGCCAGTTCGTAGACTTGCTCAGGCGAAACAACGTCTTTGGCGGCGATGGCATCCCCCGCCTCGCCAAACACCCCTTCGCGCGTGTCCACCACGATCACGGCGCAGCGCTGGAATGTCGCCGGATCGATCTCTCGTTGCTCCGGGCGCGCGGTGCCCACCGAATTGACATGGGTTCCAGGCTCCAGCCATTCGCCCAAAAGGGCCGTCTCGGTCGACTTGACCGCGGCCACAACGACGCCGCAGCCGCTCACCGCTTCTTTCGCCCGGCCTACCGCTAACACCTCTATTCCCAGAGATCGACTGTACTCGGCGGCGAGCTTCTCACGATTGGCCTGAGTCGGGCTATAGACCCGCGCCGAGCGCACGAGCCCCAGGGCGTGCATCGCTTCGAGTTGCGCCCGAGCTTCGACTCCGGACCCGATCACCCCTATAGTCGTCGGCTCACGACAGGCGAGGCGCCGGGTCGCGACCGCGCTCGTGGCACCGGTGCGCAGAGTGGTGAGATGGAGCGCATCCATAATGGCTAAAAGTTCGCCGTCCGCTATCCGATAGAGATGAACTTGATAACGGACTCCGTGGCCCGGAGCCAAATTCATCGCCTTGAAGCCCATATAGCCGGAGCCTTCCAGAACCGCGGGTCCGACACGGAGCCATCCTTTGCCGGCCTTCAGGTTGAGTCTGTGCGGTTGGGTGACCTTGCCCTCGGCCTGCTCGCGGAACGCGCCCTCCATTGCGTCCATGGCATCCAGCATGGTTACGCTGGCGCAGACATCTTCGTGATTAAGAAACAGAGCCATTTTGATTTTCTAGGCTGGATGGCGACCGGCGAAGAATGCCGCGGGATCCTCCTGTGAAGGTTCCATTCCGGACCGGCTGAGCGCTTCGCGAAGCCGCCTCATCTGAGCATTGTTTAGCTTCATCACCGGCTGGCGTACGGGGCCGCCGTTATAACCATTGAGCCAAGCCTGATACTTCCACATGTAGCGATGAATGAAATTGGCGCCGCCGAAAGTATTCTGCTCGGCCATGCGCGCGGCGCGCGCCGGTTGGATCTGCCAGTAAATCTTCATGGCCTTGTCGAACTGGCCTTCGCGGAGGAGCTTGAAATACTGCGGCACCATACCGCCCCAGTATTCGTAATTGCTTGTCCCCATCCATTGCTGGCCGAACATTTCTACGGTGAGCGGCGAGTTGGCCTCCAGGGGATCGGAAAAGAGCACCCCTTTATCCCGGATCAGTTTCCAGAACTCGTAGGCGGCGGCAAGGCCGGGCCGCCCTACCTCGTGCTTGATGGCAACGACATTGGGAAGGTTTGCGGCCCTTAACAAAGCCTGGGGCGGGTAGCCGCTGGGATGGAGTCTTTCAAAATTCCAGTGATGCGCGGCAAACAGCACAGTCGCGAGATCCGTGCGTTCGCAAACGTAGGCGAGGTATTCGTAGAGCTGGTCCGCGTCCTTCGGATAAAACGAATTCGGGTGACCGAGCAGCAAGCCGTCCACGCCTATGGTCTGCCCCTCTCGGGCCATCTGAACGATGTCATCCGCCGTATCGAAGGTTCCATGGAGCAAGAAGCGGTGGCGTCCCCTGGCTTCGTCCACCGCGATCTCCATGAACTGCTTCATTTCCGCCATCGTTGTTCCTGCCTCGGAGACGAGCAGCGCGCCCCAGAAGCCGAGTTCAATATTGCGCCTCACGTCGTGGCGGATGCCTTTCTCGTTGAGCCGTTTGAGGTCCGCCGTATAGCTCGGGATAATGACGTTGCAGACGCCGTGAAAAACTCCCTTCGCCCACTCTTTAGCCGTCGCCTTGGTATATTCCATCGACTAAGTCCTCCTATGACGGTGACATGATTTCAGTGCGATACAGAGTCTAACAAACTCTCTTTTGACGGCTGTCAAAAACGTTGCGCGCGAAGTCCGCATATGGTTGGAACCATACGCCATAAGCCATACGCGATAAGCCAAATTGCTTATATTCGCTTATCTCTAAGTATGGTTTTTGTAAAGCCTGTCCATTTTCTCGGTTTCGGGTCTCGGGTCTCGTGTTTCGAGTTGGCCCCTTCACGCGAGAGGTCTGCGCTCTCTCTCGGGTCGACTGTGGAACGAAACAAATAGATGTAGTACGGTCCGAGGCAGGCTGAACATCACAGACGCCGACTTGGCCACGTGGTCTGGAAACTGGCGACTTCGCGCCCGCAGAAATGCGTAAAACTTGAGAGGAGACGATCATGATCAAAGGAGCTAAACGATGCTTTGTCGCTAGCATCATCGTGACGATGGCAGTCGGTTTCGGACCCGCGCAGGCACAAGAATTTTATAAGGACAAGACGATTACGTTTATCGTCGGCTATTCGCCTGGCGGCATCTATGATCAATACACCCGCATGATCGCCCGTCACATCAGCAAGTATATTCCCGGCCAGCCGAACACCATCGTAGAAAACATGACGGGAGCCGGCGGGATTATCGCCGCCAATCATCTTTACAACCGAGTGAAACCGGATGGGCTTACCGTTGCGGCGTGGGCCTCGCCGCTGATCCTTCAGCAGATCATGGGAAACGAAGCGACCAAGTTCGACGCGCGCAAAGTCGGCTGGGTCGGCATACCGGGTCCTTACGATACAGCCTGCCACTTCAACCGGGAGAGCGGCATCAAAACAGCGGACGATTGGTTTGCCGCCAAGAAGCCGGTGAAGATTTCATCCATCGGCCCGGGCACGGGCCTGTCGGATGTTCCCAAGCTTCTTAAAGCAGCGCTCGGCCTGCCGCTTGAAGTCGTCGAGGGATACAAGGGCGGAGCCGAGGCTCGCATAGCGGTGGAAAACGGCGAAGTCGATGGCCTTTGCGCGTCCTGGCAAGCGACGAAGGTATCATGGCGCAGTCAGATGGAGTCGGGAAAGATTCGCGTCGTGCTCCAGGCCACGTTGAAATCGCATTCCGACTTGAAAGACGTTCCCCTGGCCAACAGCTATGCCAAGACGGACGAGGCTCGCACCCTCCTCAAGGTCGCGGATAACGTTCATGTCTACCAGTTCCCCTATTCCGTTGCTCCGGGCACTCCGCCTGATCGCCTGCAGACGCTTCAGCAGGCTTTCGCCAAAACGCTGAGAGATCCGGAGTTGCTTGCCGAAGCCAAAAAGGCGCAGTTGGAGGTTAACGCCATCGATGGCCCGACAACAGCAAAAACTTTTGCCGGTTTGTATGAGCTCAGTCCTGCACTCATATCTAAATTGAAAGAGCTTCTCATACCGAAGCGATAGTTCGCCCTGCCTCAGTTGAGGCCATAAAAATTTCGCGGATTTCTCTCGAGAATTTTGCTGATGGCCGCGGGCGCAATCCGTGTATCGTTACGCAGCAGATGAATGGCATTGAGCTCGGTCGATGGATCGTGGTGACCGTAGTCGGTGCCGATCATCAAGCAGTCCTCACCCGCGTGGCTCAAGACGTAGGGCAGATCATCCGTGTTCTCGCAGGCGACCCACATATTATTGGCGGCGAGCGCGTCCGTCGGAAACGACCTACCTTTACGACGGAAGCGGTCGGCCAGATCGTTCAGGACATAAGGCACCCATTGCGCGCTGACTTCAATGAAGCCCCAACGGACCCTTGGAAACTTGCTCGGGATCTCCTTTTCGAGAAGCGTATGAAAAGCGCCGACGACAGCCAGCTTGAACTTGGTAAAAGTTGTGTCGTCGGCGAAGAAGTCATGATGGAGGAAGCTGCCGTTTGCGGAATGGATGCAGACGGGTAGGTCAAGATCGCCGGATATCTCCCAGAGCGGGTAGAAATAAGCGGCGCCGAGCGCCCGCTCGCATTCCAGTCCCCGCATGAAAATGCCGCAGGCGCCGTGGCTCTTGGCCCACTCGAGCTCGTCAGACACCGCGGCCGGCGCCTTTTCGAGGAGGCGCAGCGGCGGTTTTGCCACCCAGCGCAACCGGCCCTTCGCCTCACGCCAAAGATCGGCCAGCCAGCGGTTATAGGATTTGCACAAGGCGCGCTCGCGCTCCGCTTCCTGCACGACCGGCCGGAGAAAGAGCGTCGGATAAAGCACCTGCGTTTCGATTCCGAGCTCGTCCATGTGGGCGAGCCGCGCCTCGACGCTTTGCATCTCCCGCGATTCCTGGGGCGTATCGGTACCCACATTGCGGTCTTTGCCGTGCGCTCGGCCCTCGATCACCCAGAAATCGCGCACGGCGATTCCTTCGTTGCTGAGAAGCTCCTCGCCGAAGTTCTGCGTCATCAGCTGCGGCGTGAAACGCCGCTCATCGCCTTCGAGATACTTCCAGGTCTCCACCGTCTCGATCACATGAGCGTCAGCGTCAATCGCTCCCATCGATCCCTCCTTGGCGGCAACTACGAACTGGCCCAAATTCGCTTCTACGGCAACGCGTCGCAAACGGCTTCTCACCTTACACGCATCGCGCGCCAGCATGCCTCCCGAAAACTATCAGACATTCCTCTTTACCACTTTCGTTTTAACCCGATCAATCAAATAGATTGCGGTGGTTCCCCCTCCGTTCATCTTCGGGAGCCGTCGGCGCTAGGCGACAACTCGGAAATATTATATAGGGATGCCTAAGGACGAACCGACAATTGCACACGAATGAAACGGCTTATTCCACTGAATTACGCGTTGGCGATGGTTAGCTGGTTGGCGCTGGGATCGGGTCCTGCAATGGCTCAACCGGAGACCACGGCGCGGCAATCCAAACCTTTCAGAGTTCAAGCGCCGGACGGCGTGCTGATCTCCGCTCAAGAATGGGGCAACCCGGACGGACCAGAGATTCTATTCATCCACGGCTTTTCACAAAGTCATCTCTCCTGGTCGCGCCAGTTCGGCAGCGACCTTACAAAGTCATTTCGCCTTATTACTTACGACATCCGCGGCCATGGCGGCTCGGAGAAACCCCTGGACCCGGCATACTATAAGGATCACAGGCGCTGGGCGGGGGAACTAAAAGCCGTGATCGAAGGGGCTAAGCTCAAGAAGCCGGTGTTGGTCGGCTGGTCGTATGGAGGCCGGATTATCGCGGAATATCTGATGGAGTACGGCGATAAGCAGATCGCGGGAATCAACTTCGTCGCGGCGTTCACCAAAGTCGTTCGGGAGATCCTCGGCCCCGCCACGCCCGCCGTATTGAAAATGTCGTCGGAGAACCTCGCGGAAAATATTGAGAACACGCTTTCGTTTCTGAAGTTTTCCACGGCCAAGACCCTGCCGCCGGACGAGCTCCAAGTGATGCTCGCCTACAATATGGCCGTGCCGCCGCAGGTGCGCGGCCACTTGCTGGGTCGGCCGGCGCCCTATGAGGACGCTCTCAAAAAGATTACCGTGCCGGTGCTCGTTAGCCACGGTACGAAGGACCGCGTCGCACTCCTCCCGATGGCCCATTACACCGCCAGTGTCGTTTCACATGCGCAGTCTTCTATTTATGAAGATGTCGGACACATGCCGTTTTGGGAAGCTACGGCGCGATTCAACAGTGAGCTGGGCGAGTTCGTGATCAAATCGAATAGACCCTGACCAAGCACAGATCGTCCCCATCCTCAGGCGCACAACTTCTTTGAACGGCTGCAGCGATTCGGCGCCAAGGGTTACCTAGTCTGGTCCGCTGGTTGGCAGTTTCGACGCCGGCGGCGGTTTTGACATCTGCCGTGCAAGGCGAAACGCCATCCAGCCCAACACCAAAACACCCAATATCAGACTCGCCCAGAGCGACCATCTTTTGTAGTCAAACGGTTCCCGTAGCCGCGCAGCGCCAGCCAAGGTCATCTGCTCACCCAGCGATGCGGCCTTGACCTTGAACTCGGTGTCGGTCCTGTAACCTGGAATCAACGCGTTGATCGGATAAGACGCCGGCTTCGCATCACTGTTTCCATAGGCCAGTTGAAAAGGCTCTGCGCCGCGGGCGGCGAATACGAGCTTCTGCGGGGCCCAGCCGACGTTGAGCACCGGCATCCCCGAACCGATGCCACCGCCTTTCTGATCGACGCGGAGTAGCCAGTACCGGTCACCGCCACCTATCAACGCGATTTCCGGGCTCGTCACTTCCGCCCCGTGATGGCGCAGCCGGTAGACTACGGCGCTGGTGACCGGGCGCCATTCGTCGGACGGCTTTGCGCGCCTCATCATTTGCAACTGCACGAGCGTGTTCACTTGCGGTAGTTCGATGCGCACTCGGTCGAACGGAAAATGGCCGCCGAGATCGTATGCGTACTCGCCCGGTTTGCCGGAGACCGACGGCGTCGTGAACGCCTGCCAGACCCGCTTTGTTTCGACGATGCTTGCGGCGGGCTCTGCGAGCACCGTCAATAGATCGAGGGGGCGCTGGTTTTCGGGCCACGAGAGGCGCAGATACTTATATTTCTGCGGGCGCAGCTCCACCCGTTTTTGCTCAAGGCTATGCCCACTGAACTGTAGGCTCACGAGCGCGGCGTTAGCGGCCAACACGCTCCAACGCCCGAGATCATCGCCGCCCTCGATCCGTACTTGCCCGGCAAAGCCTTCGGCCACATTCTTCCAGTCGAGTAGCAGCGCCTGTGCCGGGCCCTTCATGTGGGAAGCGTCGAGCACATAGGCGCGCAACGTCCGTCGTCCTTCGGCGCCCTTTGCCTGGCTCCGGATATTGACGATTGTGCCGTCGGATCGTTTCTGTACGCGCACGTTCACATCCTCCAGTTTGACGCCGGTCTCGACGTAGAGAGGAAAGAGCGGCAGGTCCACCGCTGCGGATGTCTCCTTGCTGCTTGTTACGGCCGGGCTGAACGCGTGGGGCACAACTTCGCCTTGGCCGTTAAAAACCCGAAGATCGCCAAGATCGCCGCGGGTAACGCCACGATAAACCGCGGCGGGAACCTCGATCTCATAGAGCGCGTCTTGGCCATCGGCATGAATGGCGATGCCGTACGCGAAGTCCCGCGGTTGCTCGGCGGCACCCGCAACCATGCTCTGCGCCAGCAGCACCAGCGCTGCGATCCGTTTCATTTGACCTCCCTGGCGGTGGACGGCGGCACCGGCGAAACGTAGCCGATCACGAGCATCAGCAGGCCGACCCCGATGAACGACACGACGCGCTCGATGCCCCCGGCGTTCGACAAGTCGATGAAAAACAACTTGACGACGACTACCGCCATCAGTCCGCCGCCGGTCAACCAGAGGGGCCGTAACCGCAAGCGCGTGGCCACGAGCATGGCGCAGAGCGCCAGCACGCTCCAGAAGATCGAAAAGGCGGCCTGCACTAACATGGAGCGCAGCATGGCATCGAGCACGAATGGCACTCCGGCCCAGTGATGCAGAGTGCGCAGCAAGACGCCATTGAGCCAGACGAATCCGGCAATGCCGAGCGCGGTGTATGCGAGCTCTGGCGACTTGAGATCTTTCGGCGCGAAGTCTACCGTGCGGATGCGCCTGAACCAGGCGCACTGAACGAGTAGCGCGCCCGCTTGCGCGAGGTCCAGCGGATTGATCAGCGGCACATAAGGCAGTGGAGCCGGATCGCCGCTGCTGTTGAAGTTGGCGAAGTTCATCCACAGCCAGAGAAACACGACCAGCGGAAAGGCGCCATCCGATAGATAGGCTTCAAGGTGACGCGCCACGGGCCAGACCAGGCGTTCGCCGTAATGGGTCAACCACAGAAGCAGCACTCCAGGCGCCAGCGCCCAGCCAACCAATGGCCACGCGTGACCGCCTTGGATCGTGTCGCGGATCAGCCAGGCAACTTCCCAGGCTCCCAGCGACGCGATGAACCATACGCCGGCTGCATGCCACCAACGCAACAGCACAGGTTGGACCCGGTCGTCATGACGAAAAAGCAACCAGAAGTGCGCGGCGATCGCGAGCGGCCAGACGATATAGCCGAAATATTCGAACGGCCGCGCGCGGCTGGCGAAGTCCATCAGTGCCACCACAGCCATCAGAGGCAGCAAGGCCAGTGCCGGGTACTTCGCCTCCTGCCAGTCGAGGCGGCGGTTTAGGATGCTGAACACGGCGCATGTCGCTATGACAAAGATCAGAAACGCATGACTATGGTAATCCGGCCTCACATGATCGCTGATTTCGTTGACAGCCGCGGCAAACCACCACAGTACTCCCCAACCAAACAGCGCAAGCGCCACAAACCCTTCGCTTTCCGTCAGCCGCTCGCGACGGCGCCGGAGATACCACGCGCAGAACAGGCCCGCGATACTGACGAAGACACAGCCGAGATAAAAGCTGTTGAGCACCGGCAACGGGGAGCGCGGCGCCGAAGCATCGAGGAGAAAAGCCCCGCCGGCGGCGAACTGCAGCAACAGCCCGAACCAGCGGCCCAGGAGTTTTTCCTGGCGCACACCGACCCAGACAATGGCCGCGCCCTCGAGCGCCCAGGCCGCGGATGTCCAGCGCCCATCGAGCCCGAGCGGTAACGCGAGCGTACCGAACACAACGCCGAGCGCGATGAACGCTTCGACCAGCAATCCTAGGTTACTGCTACCGCGAGCGTACAGGACTCGCGCCAGCGAGAGATAGAAAAAACTCAATGCGAGAGCGCTGAAGGCGGCGCCGTACTCCATCTCACTGACCAGCGCGGTTTGTAAGCCGAACGCGATCAGCGGTGTGCCAAATACCAGAGTGCCGTCCACCCTGCTCGTGATGGTCGCTTCCTGGCGGAGCGCGAACAGCACTGCGATGGCAACGTAGAACAGGAAAAACAGGATCAGGAAGGGTTCGGTGCTGGCAAACAGCTCCGGACGGTAGTAGCGGTAGCCCCACGCCAGGCCGACGACGAAAGTGAAAACGAAGCCGAGCAAATTGAGTGAGCGCCACGCCTTGTGCCAGGCAATGGCGAGGATTCCGACATTGAGGAGCGCATAAAAGCTGAACAGCATCACATGGCTGCCGCCGCCGGTCGAAGCGAGCAGCGGCGCGAGAAAGCCGCCCGAGACGCCCATGCCCGCCAGGGACCGCGAATCCTGCATCACCGCCAGCATCGCCGAAAACACCGCCATTGCCGCGAGCAACACAAGCACAAGACCGCTCGGGAGCAAATGGTAAAGCCTGAACGCGGCGAACACCGTCAGATACAGCAGCCCGATCCCCCCACCCTGCATGATCAAACCGTAGCCCGGACGCGAAAGGCGCACACGCCAGCCGATCGCCAACAAGGCGATGGCGCCCAATGCGACGCCCATCAGCCGCGCCTCGATCGGGATGTGAACGTGCTGGCTGACGTACTTCAGGAGGAACGCTACGCCAAAAAACAACACGATGACGCCGAAACGAACCAGCGCGTTGGCGCCGAAGAAAAAATTCCATATTGCCGACGGCCGTTGGGACCGAGACGCCGCCGAAGATGCCCCCATGGTGGGCGTCTCCGGCGCGAACATGGGCTGATCATCGCTGCTTGGTTGTCGTTCAGAACGCTGCCGCGCCATTCCCGCTAGATCGTCCGCGGCAACAGATACCGGCGGTTCGACCGGCGATGGAAATCGCGCGGTCTCCTCCGAAGGTGTTTGTTGGGTTTCGGCGCGCGGCGCCGCGGCGGTTTTAGCTGCGGCGAGAGCCCCTTCCTCGAGCGCCTGAATACGCTGGGTCAATCGCCGGAGCGTGCCCTCGATGGCCACAAGCCGTTCGTCCGAGGCGGTTTTCGATTTCCAGGCCCAGGCAAGGGCGGCGCCGGCCAGCGCACCAACCAACGCACCTGCTCCGCCAACGGTCCCACCGATGATTGCCCCTATGATCAATCCCAGGATCCACATGTTTCACCTCCACGTGGTCGAGGATGAAATGCCGCGATGCCAATCCGTCTCGCTCTGGCCGATTTCGATAATTGCGCCGACAGTATACAGCAATTTACAGGTTCTGTGGGACAGCGGCAGAATCCCGCCTTTTTGGCCAGGACCGCTGGTTCGAGTTCGAAAGGGGGCTAAACCAGGGACCGTTAGGAGGACTCTTCTATTCTAGTTCTAGTCTAGAGCCAGGTGCGCCGATCGGCGCGCCTGAGGGTTGCCTGTACGGCGCCGCGCTTAAAAGTGCGCTCGACCTAGGTCTCGAAACGCGGCCATCGTGCCGATGGATAAGTCGAACGATATCTGAAATAGTAAAATTATGGGAAACAAAATTTCGGATATCGCGAAAATTAGCGGCAGCGGCAAGAATCGCATGAGAGTCTTCGATGGTAAAAAGACCGCTAAATTGGGGACCGAAAAGAACCCCGCGGTTGTGACCGTACAAACAGAAGCCAGATTCAAAGAAGTGAGATCGGCATTCGAAGAAAGGGGTTGGAAGTATAAAATCAGCATAGAACCGGACAAGCCGGAGGATATCGCCGATTTAACGCGGTTGTTGAATCCACCCAGACCGAAAATTGTCGAAACAAAAATCGGACGTAATGAGCCCTGCCCATGCGGAAGCGGAAAAAAATACAAAAATTGCTGTGGTCAATGAGCGGGTCAGGAACGGACTGGACATTTCTCCCGCGTTTCAATATGAACGCTATTAAGCGATTTGGGACAAGGAGACATTCACATGGCACTAGCCTTTAACATCGTTGAAGCGACCATCGATGATATTCACGCGGGATATAAATCCGGCGAGCTCACCTGCCGGCAAGTGGTACAAATGTATCGCGATCGCATCGAGGCATTCGATAAGAAAGGCCCAAAGATCAACGCGATCATTACGCTGAATAGCGATGCGCTCAAAGAAGCCGATCGCCTCGACGCGTCGTACAAAGCGTCAGGTCCCGTGGGTCCGCTGCACGGCATTCCGGTTGTCATGAAAGACCAGGCGGATGCCAAAGGCATGCCGACCACCCTAGGCTCGGTACTATTCAAGGATTACTATCCAGACCGCGACTCGTTCGTGGCGGAAAAGCTAAAAAGAGCCGGCGCTATCATTTTGGGGAAAGCCACGCTCGGCGAGCTCGGCGGCGGCGACACGCATGGCTCGCTTTTTGGTTCGACGCGCAATCCCTACGACACGGAACGAACCGTCGGCGGTTCCTCGGGCGGCTCGGCGGCGTCGGTCGCGGCGAACTACTCCACCGTGGCGGTCGGCCAGGAAGGCCTCGCATCGATTCGAAGGCCGTCGACGTGGAACTGTATCGCCGGCATGCGCCCGTCGGCCGGTCTCGTGAGCCGCGGCGGCGTGTATGGCTCCTGGCCGGAGGTTTTCGGCTCTCTCGGGCCCATGGCGCGCACGGTCAAAGACCTGGCGACGCTGTTGGACTCCATGGTTGGCTACGATCCTGAAGATCCGATTACCGCGCGCGCCGTCGGCCATATACCCGATACGTTCGCAAAGTTTCTCGACAAAGACGGCCTCAAAGGCGCGCGCTTAGGAATTCTCCGCGAGTCGATCGGTCTCAACGCGGAACCCGATTCGGAAGACTTCAACAAGGTCTCGGAAGTTTTTGATAGAGCCGTCGGCGAGCTCAAAGCGGCCGGCGCCGAGATCGTCGATCCGATCGTGATCCCAAAGATAAAAGATCTCCTCGCCAAGCGTTCCGGCGGGCCGGGTGACACCGATCAGTCGTTCAAGAATTACTACGGCCGCAGCGCCAAAGCGCCGTTCAAGACGCCGCAAGAAGCCAGCGCCTCGCCGGATTTCGCCAGAGTCGTCAAACGCTCCCAGGATCGCTTTAAGAGAACCCCGGATGCCTCGAAGCATTACGAGAGTTTAAGAGCGCAGGACGAGTTGATGACGAATTTCTTGAAGGCGATGGCCGATCACCGCCTGGACGCCATCGTGCACAAAGCCATCGAGCACCAGCCGACGTTGATCAAGGACGGTATCGCGCCGCCTTTCGTCGATCAAAAAGGCGCGCCGCATCTCAATACGTTTTTAGTGTACGTGCCGACCATCGTCGTGCCGGCCGGCTTCACGCGCGACAATCTCCCGGCCGCCGTCTGTTTCATCGGCCGCCCTTACGACGACGGCAACATGATCAAGTTCGCCTACGCCTACGAACAAGCCACGCACCACCGCAGGCCGCCGGCGAGCACGACGGCGCTCTAATCAAAGCAAGGTCGTTGCAGAAGCCGTCAGGGACTTAGCCCAACGGCGAAAATTCAGTCGCCAGAAAATAAAAGACCCTTCCATACAAGATCCTCTCCGGGTCCCGCTATCGACTAAATTCCGATCGTAGACCCTTAACGTCTTGTCGAGAAACAACGCAAGGTTGCGGAATGTCGACCGATAATTGAGTGTGATTT
>DASTOD010000726.1:0-3178 GCA_035762645.1 Binatia bacterium
GAGATCGTATCAGAATAGCGGAAATGCCGCATCTGTCGAGCCTTCATGCGCCGCAAGTCTTTCGTCGGCGATCGGTTTCACCACAGAGGCCTAGCGCCGAGAAGCCGCAACCAAAGAAAGTCACCGCAGAGGCACAGAGTACCTAGCGCGGCAGAGCCGCAACCGAGTTGAGGACCCATGATGAACTGACAATACGCGGTTCATGGAGTAGAAGCGTTTAATGGACAAGAAAAGCTCTGCTCCAGCAAAGCAGGTTGTGAACCCTTTCATAGAGAAACACCAGAAAGATATCATGGGCATTCTTCACTCCTTCGACCGCCTGCGCCTTCAGGGTTCGTTGCGCTACCTGTATTGTGAGAAAATTTTCGAGGAGTATCTGAGCCAAGCCAAGGTGTTGTACAAAGACTTCAAGCAGTTTGCCACCGGAGTGACCAACGAGGTCTGCCAGCGTGCCGAGCGACTGGCCCAATCGCTTAGGCGCCCATTCACCTATTTGAACAGCAGCGCGCTGTCCAAGGAAGAGTTGGCGCGCAAGATCGCTGAGCGCGATGGCATTAAAGAGGGCCTGGTAGCAATCTTTCGATCTGTAGAACCTTGCCGGACCTACAAAATGAGAGGCAATTACCAAACCAAGAAGCTTGAGCCTCACCTGGAATTGGGCAAGTGCCTGCACCTGTACTTCTACGTCCAGCACCGACGCTTTGGATTGTTGCACCTGCGTCTGCAGACTTGGTTTCCCTTTCTCATCCACATCTGCCTCAACGGCCATGACTGGCTGGCCCGTCAGATGGATGACAAAGGGCTGCGCTACCGCAAGGCCGATAACCGGTTTACTTGGGTACAAGATTTCCACAAGGCCCAAGAACTGGCTGATCGACAGTTGCGCACCGACTGGGTAAGTTTTTGCGAGCAGTTGCGAAAGACCTATCATCCGCTGCACGAGAAGATCGCTCGGCCCCTGGGCGGACTCTCGTACTACTGGACAGCCCCCCAGACTGAATTCTCCAGCGACGTGCTGTTCCATGATCAGCGGGTTCTGGACCGGCTGGTCCCACGCCTGATGTTGCCTGGGATGCTCAATCTGGGCTGCGAGCAAGTCATGCGTTTTTTGGGCAAGCAGTTGAACGGGCAGTTTGGCGGCGAGGTGGTGACGGACTGGCGACGAGGCTCCGAAGGGGTGCGCCTCAAGCACTGGGTCAATCTGAATTCGATCAAACTTTACAACTGCCTCAATGTGCTGCGACCGGAGACGACCATCCATGACGCCGAGGATCTGAAGGTCTTTCGAACCCCGGAGACCCGCCCCCACGCTGCGATGGCCTGGTATCCTTTGCGCCGCGGGGTGGCTGATCTTTACCGGCGAGCCCAGATTTCCAGAGCGGCCAACGATCGATACCTGACGGCTTTGGCCGCAGCGAGCATCACCACTCCCCTGGCCGAAGAGGCGACCAACGTTTGCCGACCGGTGCGGCGCGAGCAGCGTCGGCACCGAGCACTCAACCCCTTTGAGGCCGCCGACGCCCAACTGCTGGCTGCCGTCAACCGAGGCGAATGGGCTTTGAAGGGCTTTCGCAACCGCGAGATCCGGGCCTTGCTGTTTGGGCAAACCAAAGACAAAAAGCAACAGCGCTCCCAAGCCGCCAAGGTCTCCCGGCGATTGGCATTGTTGCGCGCTCACGGGCTGATTGCCAGAGTTTCCCGCACTTATCGCTGGCAAGTGACCGAAACGGGCCACCGCGTTGTGACGGCGCTGCTGGCGGCGCGGCAAGCCGACACAGACAAACTCATCAAATTGGCAGCATGAAAATTTCATCGCAGCTTGCGAACAATTTCGACTGTAGTAGTACAGAGAAAACAAATAGACAACCTCTGCGAACTCGGGTGTCTGCGGTGAAGAAAAGGAACAAGAATTTACTGGTTAGGCTGTCATGAAAGCAAAATCAGAACTAGAACCGAAGGGTATTTCTCCCGATCCCATCACGCTTGAAGTCATCCGTCACGGTATTATCTCCATCTGCGACCAAATTGATGCCAACATGACCCGGACGGCATTCAGCCCTTACATTTACGAGTACAAGGATTATGCCGTCGGCTTCGTCGGCGCCGATGGGCAATTGTTAGCCCAGTGCACCGGCGGCATGCCCGTCTTTGTCGCCGATTCGGTCGGTATGGCGGTGCGCGACGGATTGGCAATTTACGGCCGCGACAATTTTCATAAAGGGGACGTGGTCGTCTGCAATCACGCCGCCGTTCAGGGACAGCACCTCAACAATACGGTCATGTACACGCCGGTCTTCGCGGGCCGTCGCGGAAACGAGCTGATCGGCTTTTTTGCGGTCAACTGTCACTGGATCGATATCGGCGGCTCGGCCATTGGCTCGGTCTCCTACTCCGCGACCGACATATTCATGGAAGGGCTTCAACTCCGCTCGGTCAAGCTCTGGTCCAAGGGCGAGCGCAGCGAAGAGGTATATCGGATCATCGAGAACAACACGCGGTTTCCGCAAGAACTCCTCGGCGACATCGAAGCGCAACTTGGCGGGTGCCTGCTCGGCCGGGATCTCACCGCGGCTATGGCCGATAAGTACGGCACCGGCTATTTTCTCGGCGCGATCGATGTGATCCTCGACCAGTGCGAAGCCGCGGCTCGGGAAAAAATTCGCGCGATCGCGGACGGCGCTTACACAGCCGAGGCGTTTCTCGACAATGACGGCATACGCGACGAAAGGATTCCTATCAAAGTCAAAGTCGTCGTGAATGGCGACGAACTGACGGTCGACTACACCGAGATGTCCGAGCAGGTGCGCGGCTGCATCAACTCGGGCTATTACGGCGGCGGCCGGACCACCGCTCGAGTCGCGTTCAAATATTTGATCGCTCCCGACGAACCCGCGAACGAAGGGACATTTCGTCCGCTGAAGCTGATTCTACCCGAAGGCAAACTGCTCAGCGCGCAGCCGACGGCCGCGATGGGCCTATACAGCATTCCGTTTCCTACGGTGATCGATTGCATTATCAAAGCGTTGGAGCCGGCACTGCCAGAGCGGGTTACCGGGGCTCATTTCGGCACATTTTCGTCACTGCGTTTTTTCGGCAATCGCTCCGATAACGGCGCACCCTTCAACTGCAACGACAGCGGCCACGGCGGTTGGGGCGCCTGCGCAACGCACGACGGCGC
>DASTOD010000727.1:0-5614 GCA_035762645.1 Binatia bacterium
TCGCCGGCCAGAAGAACTCCATCAGCGTAGGGTCGACGCGGCGAAAAATAGACCGGATATACCGAGCGGACTCTGCCGGCACGCTCGCTGCGGCCAAGAATTTCCCGTAAACGAGGATTTTGCGAGAGGCAAGTCTCCAGCCACGTTAAATCTCCCTTTATCCCCCTTTGCAAAGGGGGAATTTTCTCCGTTAGTGGTTTAACCCCTCTTTGGAAAAGCAAGGAAGGGGAGATAGCGCAAGCGAGGTTGAGCATGTTGTTCCCGACACCTACGACACCCGCGTAGCCGCCGGGAAAAAGATGAACCTCAACTCCGCCCGCCAGGCCGGATGATTTTAGCCGCAGCTGAAATCCAATCGATCGTTTTCGAGCCGCTGCGCCACCGGCTAACCCGAGATGGTGGGCCACCCAGGAATTTCGTCCGTCGGCTCCGATCAACATCCTCGCATTCAGTTCCTTGACTGTTTCGGAATTGGCGATCGTTAAATCCCAACCCTTTCGGGCCTTCGTTAACGCGTTAACCGTGGATTTTTGAAACAGCGTAGCCCCTTCGCTTGCCGCCTTCTTCAACAAGACATGATCCAAAGACGCGCGGCGCAATCCCAAGCCAAAGCGGGTTGCCTCGGAGGTCAGGGGAACCTCGATGTCGTCTCCTGATAACGAACTGATGCGAAACGTGGTGATTTTTTCGTGCGGGTTCGAGAGGATCTCCTCCTCCACCCCTAATTTGCGAAAGAGTGGCCAATTAGCCGGATTGATAAAATCACCGCAGAGCTTTTCGCGGGGGAATTGCTGCTTATCAATGACCGCAACCGAATACCCCTTTCGCGCCAGAAAAATGGCTGCGGCGGATCCCGCAGGCCCGGCGCCGATGATCGCGACATCGAATTGTGCCACGCCAAGTCCCTCACCCGCTTCAGCCTGAAGCTGATCGGCCAAGTACACCACCCTCACCTTTATCCTCTCCCTCCAAGGAGGGCGAGGAGGGTAAAGAGATTGGACCCGCAACGGAAAAGATGGCGACCATTCGAAAGGGAAAGACCGGTAAGATCTCAAACGGCCCGATAGCCGCTCGCGCAAACAAGTCGTGCCATTCCGCGAACTTAAACGCCCGTTTCACGGAGAGTGGCGCATCGATGAGTGTCATCATATTTCGACTGAAGAGCCGGGTGAGGATGCGAATGCCGTGATACCCGACTGGATGACGAATCAGATCGCTCACGATGATTGCTTGCCCCGCTATTTGCGACCATAGCTTCAACATGGAGACAATCTGCTCTTCGGAAAAATGGTGAAGGAGCTGCGAGGCGAGAATGCAGTCGAATGAGCGAGGCGGGAACGGCAGCATCATCGCGTCTCCGCGCACAACCGAGATCGCGCCGCCACGAAAATCCCCCTCTTTAACACCTTTCCCCCACCTCTTTCCTCCCCCGCGTCGCGGGGGAGGATAAAGGAGGGGGCTCTTCTTTCTTTCCTGAATCAGTTTTGCCGCAACCCGGGCGGTCGTCGGCTCGCGCTCGACGGCGACGATTTTGACTTTCACGCCACGGCGCCTTGCCCATCCGGCGATCGCGGCCGGGATATCGCCGCTTCCGGTGCCCACGTCAAGGACAGAGATTGAGTTCCCTTCTTGCTGCCGGAAAACTTGGCTCAAACCTTTTCGGACACTGCGCAAGCCGCCCAAATACCGATTTAGGACTCGCAGATTACGCAGATCGTCTTCCAGCAGGGCCTTGGGATTTCCCGCCAGATCCATCATTTCTTTCTCGTGGCTTCGATTCACGCTCCGTTGCCTCGCGCGATCACCAGCGCTGAATTCTTCGACCCGAACGAGATGCAGTTGCACAGGGAGATGTCCACGTCTTTTTCCAAGCCTCGATTGGGGATGTAGTTCAGATCACACTCGGGATCAGGTTCGTCATAATTGATCGTCGGCGGCAGAATTCCGTCCTTCATTCCCAAAATCGCCGCCGCGATTCCGGCCGCGCCGGACGCGCCCTGCGGATGACCGATCATCGACTTAATCGAGCTCATGGGAATCTCATACGCCCTTCGGCCAAAGCAAAGCTTCATCGCCCGGGTTTCAGTTCTATCGTTGAGCACGGTGGAGGTGCCGTGGAGCGCGATATAGCCGACGTCGTCCTTGGCCAAACCGGCGTCCTGCAGGGCCACGGTCATCGCGCGCGCCGGCTCCTCGCCGCTGGGATCGAGGCGCACGGCGTGGTACGCATCGCAGGTCGCGCCATAGCCCAGAATCTCTGCGTAAATCGGCGCCGAGCGAGAGAGCGCCTGCTCGCGCTCTTCGAGGACAAAGATCCAGGCTCCCTCGCCCAAGACAAAGCCATCCCGCCCGCGCTCGAACGGGCGCGAGGCGCGGTGGGGATCATCGTTGTGCGACGATGACACCGCCTTCATGATCGAGAACCCAAGCATGATCCCCGGAGTGATAGTTGCGTCGACGCCCCCGGTAATGAGATGGCTCGCCAACCCGAACCGGATTTGATTGAAGGCATAGCCGATCGCGTCCGTGGAGCTACCACAGCCGGTTGAAATGATGTGGCTCGGCCCCTTCAAATCGAAGTGCAGCGAGAGTTCGCTCGAAAGCGAACCGATGGTGGAACTGGAAATATTGTAGGCGCTCGCCTTTCGCACCTGTTCAGTGAAATAAAACCGGTATTGCGATTCAATAAAATCTGGAGTTCCGCCGCCACTTCCGACTATGGCTCCCCACGAGCGCCTCTCCTCAAGAGACATGGCCGCCGGATGGAGGCCGGCGGAGCGAAGCGCTTCTTGGGCGGCCGCTATCAATAGCGGGACCGCGCGCCCCGTGCGCTTCAAGTCTTTGGGCGAAAGGTGCTCCTCCGGGCGAAAGTTCTTCACCTGCCCGGCGATCCGGCATGGGAGCGACGATGAATCGAAGAGGGTTATCGTATCGATACCGCTGACGCCGTTGCGCGTGGCTCGCCAGAAGGCATCAACGCCGATGCCGTTCGGACTGACCACACCCAACCCAGTCACCACAACCCGGCGCCGATACGGCTGGCCGTTATTCGCGCTCATCTTGACTCTTCACCGGAAATAGTTTCATCTCGAAGCATAGCACGTGCGCCAGCGGCGTTAATACCCTAACTAACTAGGCTACTAATAGGAACGCGCTGGCGGTTTCGGGTCTCGGGTTCCGGGTCTCGGGTTAAGCGAATGCCAAAAATTCAAACTCGAAATTGCGGAATGAGCGGCGGCACATGAAACTAGTGGTTAGCGGCGCAACCGGCTTTATTGGCTCGGCCCTGTGCCCGCGGCTTACCGAAAAAGGTCACACGCTGGTGTTGTTGACTCGATCGGCGCCTCCAGAACCTGCGACTGCGACTAAACGCTGGCTTCACTGGACGCCGGGCGCGTCCGGCGAATGGGAAAAGGCGGTGGACGGAGCGGATGGAGTCATCAATCTCGTCGGCGAGCCCATTGCAGCACGAAGGTGGACAGCGGCTCAAAAGAGCCGAATCCGTTTGAGCCGTATCGAATCGACCCGCAGCCTCGTCGAAGCCGCCGCCAAAGCGAACCAAAAGCCGGGGTTTCTAGTCAATGCTTCGGCGGTAGGGTACTACGGTCCACGCGGCGATGAACCGATCACGGAGGAAAGCCCGCCGGGAACCGATTTTCTTTCCAAGGTTTGTGTTGAATGGGAGGAAGAGGCGAAAAAAGCAGAGCCGCTCGGACTGCGTGTCGTCCGACTCCGCACAGGAATCGTTTTGGGGCCCAACGGCGGCGCGCTGGCAAAAATGGTTCCGCCGTTCAAACTTTTTCTCGGCGGACCGCTAGGCTCGGGAATGCAATGGATGTCCTGGATTCACCGGGAAGACGAAGTTGGCTTGATTCTCCATCTTATCGACGACTCGCGCGCGAGCGGCGCGGTCAATGCTACGGCGCCCAACCCGGTAAGGATGAAAGAATTCTGCCAAACTCTAGGCAAAACCTTGCACCGCCCGTGCTGGGCTCCGGTTCCGGCCTTTGCGCTGAGGCTCATGTTAGGCGAAATGGCCGACATGCTTCTCACCGGCCAGCGTGTTTTGCCGGCCGCGGCCCAGAGACTAGGCTACCAGTTCCGCTACTCGCAGCTGAACGAGGCGCTTCAAGCGTGCATGCCTCTCTAGATGGTTTCGAGTTTCTCGTTTCTAGTTTCTGGTTCAGCGCAAGCGAAATTCGGATAGGTTCACCGCCGAGACGCTGAGGACACGGAGGAGCGCCTGCGCCTGAAAAACAGCACGAGTCCTATTAAAATAAACGGCAGGCTCAGCAACTGTCCCATGTTGAGAGGCAGCCCTTGCTCGAACGCAACCTGCTCCTCTTTGACAAATTCAATCAGAAATCGCGCCGTGAAACTGATTGAAAAGGCGGCCCCCAGGGTGCGGCCAGGAACCTTGATGATGTCGGTTTTCCAATAGGCGACATAGAGCGTGGCGAAAGCCGCGGCATAAGCAAGCGCTTCGTAGAGCATTGCCGGATGTCTCGGAATGTTGTCGACCCGAAGGAATATAATGGCCCACGGCAGTTGGGAAGGGCGACCGAGAATCTCCGAATTGAAAAGATTTCCGAGCCGAATCAGACTGGCCGCGAGCAGGGAGGAAACTGCCAATCGGTCAGCAAGCTCAAGAAAGCTCATGTCCTTGTATTTTCGTAAGTAGAGATAGATTGCGACCAGAACTCCGCTGAAGCCGCCGTGGCTTGCCAGGCCGCCTTGCCAGATCATGAAGATTTCCCAAGGCCGCGTAAGATAATAATCGGGTTGATAAAAAAGCACGTGCCCGAGCCTGGCCCCAATCAAAGTTCCCAATAAAACATAGAGGAGCAGACTGGACAAGTTTTCTTCCGAGCGCTTCTCATGGCGGTAAATCTGGAGCAGAATCAAATACCCAACTACAAAACCCGACGCGAACAGGAGCCCATACCAACGGACCGCGATCGGCCCGATTCTGAAAATTTCCGGATCTACGTTCCAAACCAGGTAATCCACGGTTTAGATTCTTACAGTCCGCAGTCTGAGAATTTATCCCTAACAGTTGTGCCCCGAACTGAGGTGACAAAAAACATTTCGCGCTAAGACGCCAAGCACGCAAAGAAAGAGTATTGTCATTTCGACCAACGGGAGAAATCTTTCTCAGATCCCTCGCATTCGCTCGGGATGACGGGCCTCGGCCCGTCACCTTGGCGCCCCCTTCGACTTTGCTCAGGACATGCTTTGCGCCTTTGCGCGAGTGCGGTTTTTCCGATGTTCTTGATCCAAAATTCGGGCCGAAAATTTCAAATATTTTTGACTAGCTTTCGGGCTCGGTTGACACTCCCGCCTTATTCCTCCAGACTCTAAACAACAGTATGGCGGTCGAGAAAGTCCTATTGGCGAAACCTCGCGGGTTCTGTGCAGGAGTCGAAATGGCTGTTGAGACGGTGGAACGCGCGCTTGCGCGGCATGGTTCGCCGATCTACGTGTTTCATGAGATTGTGCACAACCAATACGTTGTCCGTGACTTTGTCAGACGAGGCGTCCGTTTCGTCCGGTCGATCGATGAGGTGCCTGCAGGCGCGAAATTAGTCTTCAGCGCCCATGGCGTTTCACCGGC
>DASTOD010000728.1:0-4922 GCA_035762645.1 Binatia bacterium
CGTATCGCTAAAGAAGGTCGACTAACACCCGCTTTGCAGTGTGTTGAAAAAACTCTGGAAACCAGGCTGTTCAAAAGTTCTCAGGTACGAGGCGCGCGACAGAAATGGCATATGGCAGATAGCTTATGGCATATAAGACCGAGCCATACGCCATAAGCCATAGGCTATAAGCCAGCCGGAGCGAGACGATTGAGCGCACCCTTCGACGACGCTCAGGGCAATCGGACAAAGTAGGTGGGTCTTTATGGCCAGCGTCAGAGGTGACCCTTCTCCTTGTAATATCGCTCCGCGCCCGGATGCAACGGAAAATCTAGCGGGCCGACCTCGGTGTTGCGACAGAGCTGCGACATCGGCGGAACCTCGGGAGCATCGTAGGGAATCTCTTCGCGGATACGGTCGAGCACGGCTACGATGTGGTAGGCAAGATCATCGGGAAATTTTTCATGCACCACGATCGGCCAACCGCTAAAATCAACAACGGTCGTCGGTTCGGTTATCCCTGCGAGCCGGCCTCCTTCGAGTTGGGCCCGCTGAAATCCGTAGTGTTCGAGCTTGGGAAGCACCTTCTCGGAAAATGACAGAAAGAACATCCCATGCTCCACGGCCACCTCTCCCCAGGAATCCATCCCTTCGTCGATCACCATGTGAAGATCGCCGGAAACGATGCCTTCTCGACGGCGCGGATTGCTCGGCCGCACCACTTCATCGACAGTTCCGCCCCAGTCGATAAAATCTTGCCGTGAGATGCCATGGGCTTTGAGCAGCGCCTTGATGGCGAAGTCGACACAATCGTTGACAGCGATGGAGACATTCATCTTGGGCTTCTTCTCGATCAATTCCTCCATCGTGCGCGCGCCGAGCTTCGGTGAGACCGCAATCACGAGGCGATCCCAGGACGGGAAGACGGCCAATGCCCGCAACGGATATTTGTGTCGAAACGGCCCTTTTCCGCGAACGGCCATGGACGGAATGATTGATGGATTGAGCCAGACGAGATCGAGTTTGCTGCCCCCGACCAGACGCGCGCCTTCGACGCCGCTGCACCACGCGGGGCTGACGCCAATCGTCAAAGGGTACGGCGGGCCGGAATTTGCTGCGCCCCCAGGGAGCTCCACCATCAGGCGAATGGCGCTGGTGAGCATTGTCGGCGCGTCTTCGTAGAGGCCGGCTAAAATTCTGGTCGCGATGCGCGCCCGCATCAGGCTCGCGCTCATCGGCTTCACACTGCGATCATCGTATGACATTTCAGTTGTTGCTCCTCTTTACAGATTCGTCGTGAAAGTTAGCGCTAAACTGAAAAATCACTCCTGTCAATATTCTCACTTGCTTTTCTGTCGACGGGCAGTCAGGTATAAACAACCCTGACTCCGCTGAAAAGCCGGTTCCGGATGCTTCGACAGGTCTTATACTTCGACAAGCTCAGTAGAACGAAAAATACTCAATCATTTCAGGCTCGCACCGTTCGCCCTGAGTGTTGTCGGGGGGTGAACGCGGGTTGTTCCGCGGAATCGACAGCTACGGCGAGATGACACAGCTGGAAGGAGATCGATCCTATTCGCATCTTTGATTCGCTCCGCTACCGAGACTATGCGCTTTTCTGGTTCAGCGATCTGCTCGCTTCCGTTGGCCATTTCATCCAGGAGGTCGCGCTCTATTGGATCGCGTATGAGATGACCGGATCGGCCATGGCGTTGGGAATTCTGGGCCTATGCGGCGCAACGCCCCGTTTGATCATAGGCGCGCTCGGCGGTGTGTTGGTGGACCGCTATGACCGCAAACGTCTGCTCATCCTGATTCAATTTTTTTCCGCGCTTCCCGTGCTCCTTTTCCTTGCCCTCTATGTCTCTGGAGCGCTCGTCTTTTGGCACCTTCTCGCCCTGGAGATTCTGTTTGGGTCGATCCGCGCCGTAAACCCCTCCGCGTCTCAGTCCATCCTTGCAGAGCTCGTCTCGCGCGAGCATTTAATGAACGCGGTCTCGCTTTACACCATCGGTTTCAATTTCGCCAGGATTGTGGGGCCCTCGCTAGGGGGTATCCTGGTTCTGTGGATAGGGGTAGGGGGCTGCTATTCGGTGTTCGCTGCGACGCTTGTTCTTTCAGGCGTTGGACTGTGGCTTATCCGATTGAAGGATGAAAGAGCCGCGAACCCGGAACAAGATTTCCTGCGTGAATTCAAAGGCGGCTTTCAGTATGTCTGGAATTCTCCTTTGATACTGAGCAGCATCATTGCCGCTTACACCTTCAGCGTGTTTATCGTCACCTACCAGAGATTCCTTCCGGTGTTCGCGAAAGAAGTTCTCCAGGTCGGTCCCGAGGGGCTGGGACTGCTCATGGCGGCGCCTGGAGTGGGCGCCATCGCGTCATTGACCTTTCTCGCTTCGATGGGAGAGCGTTGGAACAGAGGAAATCTGTTGTGGGTCACGACAACCATTACACCGGTCTTTCTGATGCTGTTTTGCGCATCACCCGTTTTTTGGCTTTCGGTCCTTCTCCTCGGACTGCTCGGGGCGGGACAGGTCAGCTTCCGGACTATCAGCCGGGTGATCATTCAGATCGAGGTGCCGCGTGATCTCCTTGGCCGCGTGATGAGCGTCTTTAACATGGACCAGGGAATGCGATCCGTCGGTTCCATCGTCATGGGGGCTTTCGCCACGATCTTCGGCGCCTCTCTCGGCATCGCCCTCACCGCCGCCGTCTCCTTGATCATCACCACGACCCTTTTTTATCGCTTGTTAGGTAAAAGGATGTCGGCTTGATAACTTGACCGCGCCATCGTATTAGGTAGGCGAGTTCACTGCGGGAGGTCAAAATGAAGACACGAGCTCTTGTGGCGATTTGGCTTTTCGGCGCTGTTTCCTACCTGGGATCTGGCGCGCATGTTTGTGCGCAGTCTTCGTATTATCAAGGGAAGACCATCAAACTTGTCCAGGGACGCGAACCGGGCGGCTCGGGAGACATACGGTCGAAAGCGGTCATACCTTTCCTAAAGAAATATATTCCAGGAAATCCCAATATTGTAAGTGAGTTCATGCCGGGCGGCGGCGGTCGGAAGGCGGCCAACTACCTATTTGGCGCGGCGCGCCCCGATGGTCTCTCAATAGGACACGTCAGCAGCGGTATTGTAACTAGTGCCGTCCTGGGAGAGAGCGGCGTACAATACGACCTCGATAAATTCCATTGGCTAGGATCGACGGACAGCGCGTTTCACTATGCCTTTTTCATTCGGAAAGAGGTGGGGCTGAGTAATATAGAAAAGCTGCAAGCACATTCCGGGCTTAGAATTGGCGCGACGTCCGTCGGCCATACGACTTATACCTACGGACGCACCTTTGCCTGGCTCCTCGGTCTCAAAGAGCCGAGATTTGTCCTGGGCTATTCATCTCTAGAAATTGATGTGGCCATGGCACGGGGAGAGGTGGACGCGCGCAGCAACAATACCGCTGAGGTGATCCGGCGAACCCCCGGTGCGGTTAAAAAAGGGCTGTTCGATTTTACGGCTGTCTTGAAAATCCCCAGAGAAGACAAAGAGCCGGAGTTCGATCATCTCCCCGAACTCGATAACTTTGTGAAAAGCGACAGGGAGCGGCGGTTCCTGACCTTGACGCGCTCCACCAGACTCGTAGGAACTCCCTACCTCCTTTCGCCAGGCACGCCCAAAGAGCTAGTGCAAATTCTCCGCGAGGCAATGAAAAAAACCTTTCAAGACCCTGAGTTCCACAAGGAATTCAAGAAGCTGACCGGAGACGATCCCAGCCCGCTGATGCCGGAAAGCCAGGAAGAAATCATCCGGTCCGTGCCGCGTGACGCGGAGACAATTGAACTCTTCAAAACCATCAACGGCAACAAGCCCTTGCCGCCGCGTTAGGTTTACGCAAGACCGGCCATCACGAATCCTAGCGCGGAGGCAGAGGACCGGCGCCGAAAATTTGTTTGAAAAGCTCAACGACTTCCGGCTCACGCGGCAGGCTTTTGATGACCCTATCGAGCTCCTCCGGCACTAGCGGCGGCGAGTCGTCTCCTGTCTTCTTGTATTCCTTGTGAAACTCGGGGTCCTTCAAAGTCCGCCGCATCGCTTCTTGCAGCATCTCGACTCGCTCTTTGGGTGTTCCCGGCGGAAGCACAAACGGCGCCCCGGCAAGTTGGAAGGCTCGGTGCAACGCGATCAACTTCCGCTCCTTGTCGGATCTGGCAAAGCTCTCGAGATCGGGCAGTTCGGCATAGCCTGAATGCGGATGCTTTTGTCCTTTAGGCACCTCGATGATGGCATGGACATCCACAAGACCTTTTTCCAGCCAACCCTGACGTATCGGGTTATCCGGATGGTTTGATCTCACGTCCACCTCGCCACGCAAGAAAGCTGCATCGAGCTCCGGACCGCTGTAGCCTATGACAGACTTTGGTTCTTTCAGGCCGATCAGGTAGGTAAACATTCTTCCCGTATAATAGATCGTATGCCCCACCGACTGGGCGCCGAGACGGAGCCCGGCCACTGAGCGCAACTTCTCCAGACTTCGTAGACCTGCGTCCCTGCGGCTTAAAAAAATGTGTGGGTGACCGCTATATGGCGTTCCGAGATAAATCAGCTTATCGATATCGTAGAGAACCCCGGTCTCCCCTACAATGGCGGCCGGCACCAAAGAAGAGAGCATAGCGCCTAGCGTCAGTCCATCGGGACGAGCCGTTCTATAGACATGATTTGCCGCCTTTCGCCCGCCGCCCCCCGGCATGTACTCAACAATTATGGTGGGGTTGCCCGGGATATGCTTACGGAGAAAAGAAATAACCGTTCTTATCCGCAAGTCTGCCGTGCCGCCGGCGTCGGTCGCCGCAACCACAGCGATGGTCTTATCCTGATAAAAGGGAACCTGAGCGACTACGTAACCCGTTAAAATAATCCAGATCAAGAGCCCGCAAGACCCGGC
>DASTOD010000729.1:0-2369 GCA_035762645.1 Binatia bacterium
CTTGAGAGTTTTACTAAATCCGAGAGGGAGCGCCAGATATTAGCGATGTTTCGAGCCTTCAGGCTCGCTGGCTCGCCTTACATCCTGCCTCCCGGTACACCCAAGGAGTTAGTCGAGATACTCCGAGACGCGATCAAGAAGAGCTTCAAGGATCCTGAGTTCCACAAGGAATTTAAAAAGCTCACGGGAGATGTTCCCACACCTCTTATGCCCGAAACAATGGAGAAGTACATTCGGGAAATCCCTCGGTCGCCTGAGATCATCGCCCTTTTTCATAAGATCGCAGGCGCAGCTCCTCTCCCAGTACGGTAGTAGGGAATGTTTGATTTAAGTTCAGGAAAAATCCGGCTGAGTGTAGCGCCTGCGTTGCAAGAGTGGCATCTGCTTTGATTAGGTTTAGGTTTTGAGACACAGGAGGTTCGTATGGACTTGATAAAGAAGATTCTCGCGCCGACTGATTTGTCTTCCTTCTCAGCAAGCGGAGTCCGCTATGCCTGTACTTTGGCCAAGGCCCTGGGAGCTGAAGTGATTGTGGCTCACGCGCTAAGCACCAGCGAGTTTACATCTCACGCAACCAGTTTGAAGATGACCTCCCCGGGAGCCGAGGCAGATGACCTGTTAGACAAGCTTAAGGAACACCACAAGCAGATGCTCCGGAAGTTTATGGAAGAGCAGTTGGTCAGTGTAGGGCCGGATCTAAATGTCCAACAAATTGTCGAGATCGGAGACGCACACACCCTGATTGTAAACTGGGCAAGAGATAGAGCAGTTGATCTCATTGTGATGTCGACCCATGGTCGCAGCGGTCTTCCCCGAATGCTATTGGGCAGTGTGACGGAAAAGGTTCTTCGAAGCGCTTCCTGTCCTGTCCTGGCAATTCCTTCTCACGAGCGATGAGGCCGCTCGCGAATGTGTAACTTGAGGCAAAAATTTCTCTAAGAGAAGTAGGTTCAAGATTTTCCAGCGATAAGGGGAGGTCAAAATGAAAAGAATGATACTAGCTATCTTTCTTCTTCCGCTGATCTGGAACCCCGCCGTTCAGGCGCAAGCTCCTTTCTATCAGGGCAAGACCATCACCTTCGTCACAGGATCGCAGCCAGGAGAACTCTTCGATCTCTATGTGCGTGCCATTGGCCAGTTTATGGTAAAGCACATCCCAGGAAATCCCGACATTATTGTTCAGAACATGCCGGGGGCAGGCCACATCATCGCGGCCAATTATGTCTACAACATTGCCAAGCCGGACGGTTTGACCCTAGCAGGAACCCTCGCGACCCTCTACATTGATCAACTCGTTGGGCAGCCGGAGGTCAAGTACGACTGGGCAAAGTTCAGTTGGATCGGCAACGCTGGAAAGTCACCCACGATGCTTTATATGCGGGCCGATAGCCCCTACAAGACCTTCGACGATGTGCGTAACGCGAAGGAGCCTCCCAAATGCGGTTCCACGGGCATCTCTAATTCCGCGTATGTCGTACCCAAACTCCTGGAGGAAACAATCGGAGCAAAATTCAACGTTGTGCTCGGCTACAAGGGCGGCTCTTCTATCGACCTGGCGGTCGAGAGAGGTGAGGTGGTGTGCCGCGCTTTCAGCACAGAGGCTTATTTCTCGCGAGAGCCTTTTCATACATGGCGCAAGAAAGGGTTCGTGCGGGTACTCGTGCAAGGAGGGAAAACAAGGGACGAAAAGTTACCCGATGTCCCGACGATCCATGAAGTTATGGACAAATACAACGCGCCAGAATCGGGGCGGCGCCTAGTGACGGTGATGCTCGCTTCTGAGGAGTTTTTCCGACCTCACTACGGTCCTCCAGGCATACCGCCGGAGCGTGTGAAAATTCTCCGCGAGGCTTACATGAAGACAATGAAAGACCCCGCGTTTTTGGCTGAGGCCAAAAAAAGAAAGCTAGAGATAAACCCAACCAGCGGCGAGGAAATGGACGCCCTCATCAAAGAGGTTATGGTCCAGCCGCCCGCGGTCATTGAACGCATGAAGAAATTGCTGGGGAAGTGAAACGCGAAAAACGTTCGGAGCTATTGAGTTGGCGCGTTAAGCAAAAGGAAGAAATATGCGTACAGGAAGAATGATTCGACTGCTGGCGATTGGTGTTTTGTTGGGCTTTACAACATGGGTCGTTTCCGCCTACGCCCAAGAACCTTTTTATCAGGGTAAGACAATCCGCCTTATTGTCGGGCTCGCACCAGGGGGCGGCTACGATCTGTATTCGCGGGTTATCGCCCGCCAGATGGGAAAGCACATTCCTGGTAATCCGACTGTTGTCGTCGAGAACATGACCGGCGCCGGAAGTGTGATTGCAGCGAATTATATGTACAAAGCAGCCAAGCCTGACGGGCTCACCATAGGCCAT
>DASTOD010000730.1:0-9751 GCA_035762645.1 Binatia bacterium
CGAGAGTTTGCTCCAGCGGGATCACGACGTCATTTGCATGGACAACTACTCGACCGGCGCTGGGGACAATATCGCGAGCTTCGCATCGCATCCCAAGTTTATGCTGGTCCACCACAACGTGAGCACGTTTATCGATGTCCACGGTCCGATCGACTATGTGCTCCATTTCGCTTCGCCGGCGAGCCCGGTGGACTATCTGGAGCTGCCGATCCCGACGCTCAAGGTGGGCTCCCTCGGCACGCACAACGCGCTGGGTCTGGCGAAAGCCAAAAAGGCCGTTTTCTTGCTTGCCTCGACGTCCGAGGTCTACGGCGATCCGCTCGTGCGGCCGCAAAACGAGGAGTACTGGGGCAACGTCAATCCCGTCGGTCCGCGCGGCGTCTACGACGAGGCGAAGCGCTTCGCCGAGGCCATGACCATGGCGTATCACCGCTATCATGGCCTCGACACTCGCATCGTCCGAATCTTCAACACCTACGGGCCGCGGATGCGCATGCGCGACGGGCGGGTGGTGCCGAACTTTATTATGCAAGCGCTCGAGGGAGAGCCGTTGACGGTCTACGGTAAAGGGGAACAGACTCGAAGCTTTCAGTACATCGACGATCTCGTGGCCGGCATCCACCGTTTGCTCGATTCGACGGAGCATCTGCCGGTCAACATCGGCAACCCGCACGAGATGACCGTGCTTCAATTTGCCAAGAAAATATTGGCATTGACGGGCTCCAAGAGCACGATCGTCTACAAGCCGCTGCCGCAGGATGATCCCCAGGTCCGCCAACCCGATATCACCAAGGCCAAGAGAATCCTCGGCTGGGAGCCGAAGGTTTCGCTGGACGAGGGGTTGACGAAAACGATCGAATATTTTCGTGCGCGACTCGAGGGGCAACGAACATGAAAATCGTCGTCACGGGCGGCGCGGGCTTCATCGCCTCTCACGTCGTCGATGCTTACCTCGAGCGTGGACACGAGGTCGCCATCATCGATGATCTCTCAACCGGCCGGCGGACGAACATCAACCCGCGCGCCGACGTCTATGAGCTGGATGTCGCGGATTCCGCGGCGGCCAAGTTGATCGCCGACATCAAACCCGATGCGCTGAACCATCACGCTGCGCAGATGGACGTCCGCCGCTCGGTTGCCGATCCCACCTTCGATGCGGGGGTGAATATCCTCGGTTTTGTCAATCTGCTCGAAGCGTGCAAAGATGCGCGCGTCGGCAAGGTAATTTTTTCTTCTTCGGGAGGAGCGGTGTACGGCGATCGCGAGCCCATCCCGTCCGGAGAAGAACATCCGACTTTCCCCCTGAGCCCCTATGGAGTCAGCAAGCTCAGCGGAGAATATTACCTGGCCTATTACCACGCGGCCTTCGGGCTCCCCTATGTAGCGCTGCGCTATGCCAATGTTTACGGGCCGCGGCAGTCGAGCCAGGGGGAAGCCGGCGTGGTCGCGATTTTTATCTCCCGGTTTCTGGCGGGCAAAAATCCCCTGATCAACGGCGACGGGAAGCAGACGCGAGACTATGTTTTTGTCGAGGACGTGGTGCGAGCGAACATCGCCGCGTTGGAAACCGACTACATCGGGCCGGTGAATATCGGCACGGGCAAGGAGACGGACGTGGTGGCGCTTTGCCGGCTGTTGCGGCAGGAATTCGGATCGGAAATCGAAGCGGTCCATGGGCCCGCCAAACCCGGCGAGCAGCGGCGGAGCTGTTTGGAGATTTCGCTCGCCGCCAAGGTTTTGAATTGGCGACCGCAGGTCGAACTGGCGGCGGGATTGGCAAAGACCGTCGCTTTTTGTCGGGGAACCGCCGTCTCATGAGTTTGGATCGCATCCGTAACTTCTCCATCATCGCCCACATCGATCACGGCAAATCGACCTTGGCCGATCGGCTGTTGGAATTTACCGGCGCGGTCAGCCAGCGCGAGAAAGCCGAGCAGATTCTCGACAGCATGGAGCTGGAGCGCGAGCGCGGGATCACCATCAAGGCGAGTCCCGTGCGCCTTCGCTACCGCGCCCGAAACGGCCAGGAATACAAGCTGAACTTGATCGATACGCCGGGCCATGTCGATTTCACCTATGAAGTGTCGCGCAGCCTCGCCGCCTGCGAAGGTGCCTTGCTGGTGGTCGACGCCGCCCAGGGAGTCGAGGCGCAGACGGTGGCGAACGTTCACATGGCCCTGGATCACAACCTGGAAATTTTGCCCGTGATCAACAAGATCGATCTGCCGAGCGCCGAGCCGGAGCGCGTCCGAAAGGAAATCGAAGACGTGATCGGCCTCGACGCCTCCAACGCGATTCTGGCCAGCGCCAAGGAAGGGATCGGCACAGAAGAGATTCTCGAGGGCATCGTGCGCCAGTTTCCTCCTCCCAAGGGCAGCCCCGATGCGCCACCGCGGGCTTTGATCATCGACAGCTGGTTCGATCCGTACCACGGCGCGGTCGTCATGGCGCGGGTCTTTGACGGCGCGCTCCGAAAGGGCGCCCGCATACGCATGATGTCGAGCGGGCGGAGCTTCGAGGTGACGCGCCTCGGGGTCTTTGCGCCCGGACCGGTCGAGGTGATGGAGTTGGGGACGGGCGAAGTCGGCTTCCTGATGGCGGGGATCAAAGAGGTGACGGAGACGCGCATCGGCGATACGATCACGACGGAAGACGACCCCGCGGCCGGACCGCTGTTGGGATTCAAACCGATGAAGCCGATGGTCTTCAGCGGCCTCTATCCCACGGACGCGGGGCAGTATCAGGCGTTGCGCGAGGCGCTCGACAAACTGCGCCTGAACGACTCCTCGTTCACTTTCGAGCCGGAAACCTCCCAGGCTCTGGGCTTCGGCTTTCGCTGCGGATTTCTCGGCTTGCTCCACATGGATATCGTGCGGGAGCGGCTCGAACGCGAATTCGGCTTGAGCCTGATCACCACCGCGGCGACCGTCGTTTATCAAATCGTCACCCTCAAGGGGGAAACCCTGTACATCGACAATCCGGTGAAGCTGCCGCCGGAATCGGAAATCGAGCGCATCGAAGAGCCGGTCATTTTGGCGACCGTTCACGTGCCGCAGGAGTTTCTCGGCGGAGTGCTCGGGCTGTGCGAAGAAAAGCGCGGCGCGCAAAAAGAAATCCGCTACCTGGGCCCTAAACGGGTCATGCTCATTTACGAGCTGCCGCTCAACGAGATCGTGGCGGATTTTTATGACCGGCTGAAATCCGTCAGCCGGGGTTACGCCTCGATGGATTACGAGGTGGCGGGTTACCGGGAGGCGGACCTCGTGAAATTGGATGTCAGGATCAATGGTGATATTGTGGATGCGATGTCCATGATCGTGCACCGCGACAAGGCCTACTATCGCGGCCGCGACCTGGTCCAGCGGATGCGCGAATTGATTCCACGGCAGCTCTTTGAAGTGGTCATCCAGGCGGCGATCGGCAGCCGTGTCATCGCCCGCGAATCGGTGAAGCCGCTGCGCAAGAACGTCACGGCGAAATGTTACGGCGGCGATATTACCCGCAAGCGCAAGTTGTTGGAAAAACAAAAGGAAGGCAAAAAAAGGATGAAGCAGGTGGGAAGAGTGGAGATTCCTCAGGAAGCCTTCCTCGCGGCTCTAAAAGTTTGAGTGGGGTATTCATGTCATTTCTTAAAGGCAAAGAACAAACGGCGGCTCAAGATCAGCCAGCCGTGAAAGCAAAGTCGACCTTTCGCGAATACGTCGAAGCCATCGGCATGGCGCTGCTGTTGGCTCTGTTCATTCGCACCTTTATCGTCCAGGCGTTCAAGATTCCCTCGGGCTCGATGATTCCGACGCTGCAAATCGGAGATCATATCCTGGTGAACAAGTTGTCTTACGGCATTCGCGTTCCTTTTTGGGACCAGTACGCCGTAAATTTCGGGAGCGTCCAGCGCGGCGACGTGGTCGTCTTCGTCTTTCCTGAGGATCGGTCGAAAGACTTTATCAAGCGCGTGATCGGCGTGGCCGGCGACTCGGTGGAGGTTCGCGGGAAGAAAGTCTATATCAACGGTAAAGAGATCGATGATCCCTACGCGCATTACGAGGGAGACGACCCGCAATCCATCGGACTACCGAGCCGCGACGACTACGGGCCGAAAACCGTGCCGGCAAATCAGATTTTCGTCATGGGAGACAATCGCGACCGCAGCTACGACAGCCGGTTTTGGGGCTACGTCGATTTGAGCGACGTCAGGGGCAAGGCGTTCCTGATCTACTGGTCATGGGATGGAGCCGACCGTTGGGTGCGCTGGGAACGCCTGGGAAACTTGATCTATTAAGTTGGCCTATAGCGTATGGCTTATAGCATATGGTTTTCATCTATATGCCATAAGCTATCAGCCATATGCGGAGGATGGAAAATAACTGATGGCTGGTAACTTTCTAAAGGGAATCGATTTTCTTACTCCACTGGCCGCTGTGGTGCTCGTGTTGGTCGTGGTCAACGTGCTGCTCAGCCTGGGTAATCAAACGCTTCGCGTCGAGGTCAACGAGAGCCAGCAGATGATTACGCAAACCATCCAGCTCGAAGGGTTGAATCGGGAGATCGTGACGATCTTGGCGAGCATCGCCGTCAAGGCCAATGACCAACAGCTGATGAGCCTGCTTGCCTCCCACGGCATCAGCTTTGAGGCTCCTCCCGGAGCCGGCAAGGCCGGAAAGTAGCATCCTATGGAAAACGAACCGCAGCCGCTGGAAGAGGTGCCGAACGACGACGCGGGAGAAGCGGCGCGCCCCGAGAAGCGCGCCTCGCGCGTGCCTTTGGTGCTAACGATCGTTTCGCTGTTGATTTGGTTTGGTTTCCAGACCGTCGAGCTGTTCGTTGAGCGGAACAACTTGAGATCCTTCAGGCAGAATCTCGAAAGCGCGATGCAAGAGGCGCAAAAAGTTCGCACGCAGTTTGAGAGCCTCATCACGAAAACGGTCGAGCTCGCCAACCAGGGCAATGCCGGCGCGAAGGCCGCGGTCGATGAGCTGGAGAAGCGAGGGATCCCGATCAAGTCCGCGCCGCCGTCCGCAAAATAAAACCAATTGTTACTGGTTTCGGGTCTCGGGTCTCGGGTTAAAACCCAAAACCCCAACTCGCGACTCGAGACTGCGAAAGCCGTAGATGGGCTTTTTTCCACAGCGTGATTTCCATCCGATCGTCTGGCGCTGGTTCGCCGAGCGCTTCCAGACGCCCACGCCGCCCCAACAGAGAGGTTGGCAATCGATTGCCGCCGGCCAGTCGACCTTGATTGCGGCGCCGACCGGGTCGGGCAAAACCCTCGCTGCGTTTCTCTGGTCCATCGATCGTCTGGTGCAAAGAGCCGTAACCGGCGGGCTCGATGACGCGACTCAGGTCGTTTACGTTTCCCCGCTGAAAGCGCTCGGCAACGACATAGCCAAAAACCTCCAGACGCCGCTGGCAGAAATCTTTCAGCTGGCCTGGTCCGAAGGCTTTTTTCCGCCGGAGATCCGAGTCGCCGTGCGTTCCGGCGATACGCCGGCCCATGAACGGCAATCGATGGTGCGAAAGCCGCCGCACATTCTGATCACCACGCCGGAGTCGCTCTACATCCTGTTGACGTCGGAGCGGAGCCGGCGCTTTCTCAAAACCGCTGAAACCGTAATTGTCGACGAGATCCATGCCGTAGCGCAAGACAAGCGGGGGGCGCACCTCGCGCTCTCGATCGAACGTCTCGAACATCTGGTCGGAAGACCGCTGCAACGCATCGGGCTCAGCGCCACGCAAAATCCCATCGAAGAGGTGGCGCGGCTGCTCGTCGGAAACGAAAATCGCAGCGCCGACGGCACTCCCGGCTGCGCCATCGTCGACGTCGGACACCAACGCAAATTGGATTTGCAGATCGAGCTTCCGGACCAAGAGCTCGGCGCCATCGTAACGCACGATCTCTGGGCCGAGGTCTATGAAAAGATCGCCGCCCAGGTGAAGGCCCATCGAACGACGCTGGTTTTTGTGAATACCCGCCGGCTGGTGGAGCGGGTGGCGCACCAGCTGAGCGAGAGACTTGGCGAGGACAAAGTCGGCGCTCACCACGGCAGTCTGTCGCGCAAGACGCGGCTCGACGTCGAAGCCAGGCTCAAATCGGGGGCGCTGCCGGTGGTCGTCGCGACGGCTTCTTTGGAGCTCGGTATCGATATCGGCCACGTGGACGCGGTTTGTCATATCGGTTCGCCGCGCACGTTGAGCATTTTGCTGCAGCGCGTGGGCCGCTCCGGCCACTGGCTCGGCGCCGTGCCCAAGGGCGTTTTCTATCCGCTAACGCGCGACGATCTCGTCCAGTCGATTGCGGCGATCCGGGGCGTGCGAGAAGGAAAATTGGATCGCCTGACGATACCCGAAAAGCCGCTGGATATCCTTGCCCAGCAGATGGTGGCGACGGTTGCGAGCATAGCCCCGCCGGAAAGGCCCAAACGGAACGACGGTGGGCGGTCGACCGCCGAAGATCTTCGGTCAAACGGCCGCACGGCGGGCGAAACCGACAATCCGGCAATGACCGAGGCGGCGCTTTGGAACCTGGTTCGCCGGGCTTATCCTTACCGTGACTTGACCCGGCTGGAGTTTGAACAGACCCTGCAGATGTTGTCCGAAGGCATCGCGACACGCAAAGGGCGGCGCAGCGCTTATATTCACCGCGATCGAATCAACGGGGTGTTGCGGGCGCGGCGCGGCGCTCGCCTGGCGGCGATCACCAACGGCGGCGCGATTCCCGACACCGCCGACTACGATGTCATTGAATTTCCCGCCGAGACCCTGGTGGGAAAAGTAAACGAGGATTTCGCCATCGAGAGCTTGGCGGGCGATATTTTTCTCTTGGGCAATCGCTCCTGGCGTATCCGGCGGGTGGCTTCGGGAAAGGTTTGGGTCGAGGACGCGCAGGGGCTGCCGCCGAGCATCCCTTTTTGGCTGGGCGAGGCGCCGGCCCGCACACGTGAGCTCTCTGCCGCGGTTTCCGAGCTGCGCCGCGAGGTAGGTGACCGTCTGGGTGACGTGAACGGCGCACAAAGCGGGTTGGCGCAGGCGGGGGTGCCGCAGCCGGCCGCCGAACAAATCGTCAACTACATCACTGAGACCAAATCCATTCTAGGCTGCGTGCCCCGGCAGGATTTAATCGTCGCCGAACGGTTTTTCGACGAGGCCGGGGGGATGCAGCTCGTCATCCACTCGCCGTGGGGCGGAAGGATCAACCGCGCCTGGGGCATGGCGCTGCGCAAACGTTTCTGCCTCAACTTCGACCGCGAGCTCCAAGCCGCCGCGACCGATGACGGCATTGTGCTGTCGCTGGTCGAACAGCATTCCTTTCCGGTCGGCGACGTTTTTCAAATGTTGCGACCGGCCATACTGGAACGGGAGCTGACGCAGGCGGTGCTGGCGTCGCCTTTCTTTACCAACCGTTGGCGTTGGAACGCCACGCGAGCTCTGGCGGTGATGCGCCAAAGCGGCGGCAAGAAGGTGCCGGTGGCGCTGCAGCGCATGCGCGCCGAGGACGTGCTCGCCGCCGTTTTTCCGGAACAAGTCATGTGCCAGGACAATCGACCGGCGGGACCCGCCGAGATCCCCGATCATCCGCTCGTCAAAGAAACGCTGCGCGACTGCCTCCATGAGGCCATGGATTTAAACGGCTTGAAGGAGATTCTCGAGTTGATCGAGCGGGGCGAGATCCGCACGGTGGCGGTCGACACACCCGCGCCCTCCCCGATGGCCCATGAAATTTTGAACGCCAATCCGTACGCCTTCTTGGATGATGCGCCGCTCGAAGAGCGGCGGGCTCGCGCCGTGTCGCTGCGGCGCGTGGAGCCGGCGCTTGGCCGCGATTTGGGCCGCTTGGATCAAGAGGCGATCACGGAGGTGCGCCGCCAGGCATGGCCGGAGAGTCGCAACGCCGATGAGCTTCACGATCTTCTGCTGAGCATCTGTTTGTTGCCGTCGAGCGGCGCAGAAGGGTGGGCGGGCCTCGGCGATACCTTGGTTCAGGCAGGAAGGGCCACGGTGGCAAGCTTTCATCCAGGCGGCGAGCGAAAAGCGATGCGGGCTTATGTCGCCGCCGAACGGTGGTCCGTGGTAAAGACCGCGATTGCGGGCGCCGAGGCAGATCCTCGGCTGGCGTTGCCGGCCGAATTGACGGCCGGTCCGCCATCACAGGAAGAGGCGGTCCGAAAAATCGTTCAGGGCTGGATGGAAGTGCTGGGGCCGGTGGCCATCGAGGAACTTGAACAGCGGTTGGGATTGGCCGCCGCCAAGATCGAGGCGGCTTTGTATGCGCTCGAGGCGGACGGAGCGGTGCTGCGCGGCGAATTCACCGGGCGCGCGGATGGAGTGATCGAATGGTGCGACCGGGCGCTCCTTGCGCGCATCCACCGCTTGACGCTCGGGCGGATGCGCAAAGAGATCGAAGCGGTCTCGCCGGCGGATTTCATGCGGTTTCTTCTCGCCTGGCAGCACGTCGCTCCGGACACTCGACTACGCGGCCGCGACGGCGTTCTGGAAGTCATCCGGCAGCTGCAGGGTTTGGAGTTGCCGGCCCCGGCGTGGGAGCAATATGTCTTGCCGGCGCGCGTTAAAGACTACGACCCGGCGGACCTAGAACATCTTTGCCTTGCCGGCTCGGTGACCTGGGGCCGTCTGCGGTCACGCGCCGAGCTGCCCGGGACGGACGACTTGAACAAGGAACGCCGGCGGCGCCGCAGGCTGCTCGTGCCGACGCGGACCGCGCCGATCGCATTCCTGCTGCGCGACGAGCTGGAATTTTTTCTGGACGGATCGGTTTCTTCCTGGGAGGAGGCAACCGATCTTTCGCCGATGGCGCGCGAAGTAGGCCGTTATCTGGAACGCCGCGGCGCTTCGTTTTTGAACGATATCGCGCGCGGCACCGGTCTCCTCAAGGTCAAAGCCGAAGAGGCGCTCTGGCAGCTGGTCGCGCATGGGTATGCGACCGGAGACGGCATTGCCGGGCTCCGGGTGCTGCTCACGCCGGAGACCAAGAGGCTCGCCGGGAGGCGCCGGCTGCGCGTGATCACCGGCGGCCGGGCGGCGGAGCGCTTGATGCCGGTCGGCCGCTGGTCACTGTGGCGGGAGCGCCAGCATGAGCCGCGGCTCGAAGCCGAGCGGGTGGTCGAACATCGGGCCCGGCAGCTCTTGCGCCGTTACGGAGTGGTGACTCGCGAGCTTCTCTCCCGTGAATCTGCCGCGCCCTCGTGGCGCAGCCTGCTCGTCACCTACCGGCGCTTGGAAGCAAGAGGAGAGATTCGCGGCGGCCGGTTCGTCAACGGATTCGTCGGCGAGCAGTTTGCGCTGCCCGAGGCCGTGGAAAGCTTGCGCGCGATACGGCGCAGTGAAGTCGCGGCACAACCGGTTCTCGTCTCCAGCGCCGATCCGCTCAATCTGGTCGGCATCCTGACGCCGGGGCCGCGGCTATCGCCTTATTCGAACCAGGTCATCGCCTATCGAAACGGCCTCGCGGTAGACAGCGGCCCACTCGCCGCGGTTTTGAGCCACCTGCAAAACGGCGAAGCGGAAACGGCCGAGTAATCTCCTCAGGAAGCGGCAAACTCCAAATTCGAAATCCGAAATTCGAAACAAATCCGAAAGAAGCCCAAAGTTCCAAACAAGATCGTTTTGGATTTCGCCTTTTAGTTTTTTGTTTGTTTCGGATTTCGATATTAGGATTTCGGATTTTGATTCGGGAACGCTTGGCGTCTTCGCGCGAGAGTTACTAACAAAGGAGGCATTCGAATGGAGATCTGTTTTC
>DASTOD010000731.1:0-3288 GCA_035762645.1 Binatia bacterium
AACGTCGCATCGGCATGGCCACCGAGGACGGCGAGCGTCGCTGGCCCGCCGCCGTCGTGCGGGATGTTGTTGTAGTCGAATCCCGCCGCGCGCGCGATCAGGCGCATCGGCAGATCCGCCGCCCCCCACGGCCCGGTATTGGCGAAGTTGAACTTTCCTGGATTCTTTTTTGCGTAGTCGATCAATTCGCGGAAGCTTTTCCACGGCGCATCGGCCCGAACAGCGAAGATCGTTGGACTGTGGTTGATCCGGGCTACCGGCGTGAACTGGTCGGGGCCGATGGGGACCTTCTGGACCAGAGCAAAAACGGTATTGGGTCCGGTGCCGCCAAACGCCAAGGTGTAGCCGTCAGGCTTCGCTCTGATCACCTGCTGGGAACCGACCGCTCCGCCGCCACCTGGTTTGAGAACCACCAGCAAAGGTTGACCGAGGTACTGATGAGCCACGCTGGCAACAGCTCTGGCAGTAAGATCGTGAGACCCGCCGGCTCCAAACGGCAGGACAAGCTCGACCGCTTTGGTCGGAAACTCTTGAGCGGTCGCGATGGTCACCGAGATGAGAGTTATCAACAATACAGGTATCACACTTTTTTTAGAGCCGATCATACGAGCCTCCTTCGCTATAACATCCCTCATCCCTCATCCTTGAACGTTCTTGCAACTAATAATCTCGACGTCACCGTCGATGGCCCTGGCCTCGTGCTCTGCTCCAACACTCCAATTAGCTCACCTATCCCCGCTCGGTGGCCGGTAGCCTACTAAGGAGACCGGGAAAACGCAACGACGTTTTCTGGCTTCAGGCGGCCGTGGAAACTTGATCCTTCCGAGCATCTGGCGTAGTGTTCCGCCGTGAGCGTTCTCAAGAAATAGCTCTGAGGAGGTAGGAATGCAGAGTCGGAAGATCAATGTGGGGATCATCGGCACGGGATGGATCGGCGAGATTCGGGCAAAGGTCTGCGCCAACCATCCCCTAGTGGAAAGCGTGCACATTGCCGAGATCGATCCAGCGAAGCTCGCACGAGTCGGGGAAGAGAGCAGGGCGAAGACGGCGACGACGGACTATCGCGAGCTTTTGCGTCGGGACGATATCGAGGCGATCTTCGTCTGCAGCACGCCGGAGACGACGCACTACCCGATCACTAAGGACTCCCTGCTGGCGCGCAAGCACACGCTGCTCGAGAAGCCGATGGGGCTCGCTTTGTCGGAGGCGGACGAGATGATGGCGTTGGCAAACAAGGAAGGGCTCAAATTCACGATCGGTTACACACAACGCTTCAACGCGAAATTCGCCTACGTCAAGAAATGTCTAATGGACGGCACGCTCGGAGCACCCGTGACCGCGCTCGTGAGCCGCAACGTGTCACGCTCCATCGGCGACAAAATCGGCGGGCGCATTCGGCTCTCGCCGGCGGTGATGGAAGCGACTCATGACATCGACTTTATCCTTTGGTGCCTTGAGGGAGCCAAGCCGGTACGGGTGTATTCCGAGGTCGTCTACCGAGTCATGGAGAAAACCCACGGCGTTCCCGACTGCCAGTGGATCATGGTGACGATGGCGGACGGGACTGCGTTCACCATCGGCGCGGGCTGGGCGCTCCCGCCGGGTTATCCACACTTCTCAACGGCGACGATCGAGTTTGTGGGGACTCAGGGCGCCCTTTTGATCGACGATAGCCACCGGGACATCGTGTTGAACACGATGAAAGGCGGAATGGTCCTGCCGCTCTCGACGATGCCGGGCGAGCAGGTGGGCCACGTCTACCAGGGACCGATGGAGGCGGAAACGATTCATTTTATCGAGGCGGTCGCTCTGGATAAGCCTGTGCTCGTCACACCACAACAGGCGAGGCAGGTAATGGAAGTTACTTTAGCCGCCGATCTCTCAGCCGAGCGCCATCAACCGGTAAGTCTACCGCTGGAAAATTGATGCTTGAGCTAACCGGAGGCGCATGTTCTAGTCTCAGGTCTTCGAGTTTCGCTTTAGACCCGAGACTCGAAACGCGGAACCCGAAACCTCTGAGGAGCGAGGTCGTTTTATAGGAGGCAAGGCAATGAGAACTCTTATTCTCAAGAGAACCTTTACGCTCATCATGACCAGCTCGCTGGCCTACTTCGTCGCCGGATTCAACCGTACGACGCCGGTGTCGGCCCAAGGGATGCCGGCCGTTGATGTCGTGATCGGCAATAACTTCGGCCATCTGCCAATGTTCGTCGGAGTGGACAAGGGATTCTTCAAGAAGCACGGCGTCGATGTCCGCCTCAAGGTGGTGAGTACCGGCTCGGAAATGGTGAGCGCTATGCAGAAGCGTGAAGTCCAGATCGGCGACATGAGCGTGACTACCTTCTTAAAGGCCCGGCATGCTGGCGATCCGTTCCGGGTGATCGCGCTCATCATGAACGACGCCACCCGTGCCAACGCTGACGAGCCCCTTGCGATTGTGGCGCGGAAGGGATCAGGCATCCGTCCGGGCATGTTAGAGGAGCTGAAGGGCAAACGAGTCGGCCTAGCCAAGGCCCAAACATCCGATGAATACTTGAAGATGGTTCTTAGCCGGCGCGGCATGAAGTATGAAGACGTGACGATCGAGAATATCATGTCGCCGCCTGCGCTTGCGCCTGCCCTGAAGGAGGGGAAGGTGGACGCGGTGGTTTCATGGGAGCCGTACAACACCATGGTGCTCGACAGCGTTCCGGATTCGTACGTTGTACTGCGCGGCGGGGGCCATCTCTCCTACATCATGGTCGCCACTGCCCATGAGCCGACGATCCAGAGCAACCCCCAACTTATCCGCAATTTCGTGGCGGGACTGGCGGCGGCCTCTCAGCACACGCGCAAGAACCGCAATGAGGCCGTTGAGATCTTCTCTAAATGGGTCCCGAACGTAGATTTGGCCGTGGCGAAGAAAGCGGTTCAACACATCAGCTACGATCCGCGCGTTTCCCGGAATGTCATCCAGGCGTTCGAGGCCGCCGAGGACGATATCCTAAAGCTCACGCTGAAGGACGCGCGCCGGCTCAGCATCCCGGATCAGTTCGCCGCCTCATTCCTAACGGAAGTGCAGAAAGCGCATCCGGAGTACTTCAGCGACCTGCCGACTGCGCCAGCCGAGGCTCGTTAAACAAACAGCCAGAGATAGAGACAGAAAGAAATAACGGGGTCAATGTTGCAATTGATAGAGAGAGGAGCGGAGTCTGTTTGATTTTATTAGGGAGTAATAATTATGGCGGTTATGACTGGTTCGCGCTTCTTTGCGCAGACGATGCAGGCGTATGGCGTAACTCACATCTT
>DASTOD010000732.1:0-3075 GCA_035762645.1 Binatia bacterium
CTCCTCTTCGTTTTTCTGCTGCAACTCTCACCTGCTTTCGCACAAGAGAGATTAAAGCTCCGGGTCAGCTCGGCGACCAAGACTCTGGGCTATGGCCCGCTTTGGGTCGGCGCCAAAATGGGTTTTTTTGACCGCCAGGGATTGGATGTCGATCTGGTGGTGATTCGCGCCTCGGACGTTGGCATCCAAGCGCTGGCCGGAGGATCGCTCGACATCGCCGGAAGCGCTGCCGACGCCCCGATCGCCGCCGTTGAAAAAGGTCTCGATCTGGTGATGATCGGCGGCATTATCAATGGGCTCACGCAGTCGATCATGGCCGCGAAGAAGTTCAAAAACTATAACGACCTGCGCGGTGCAACCCTGGGCGCGATTAGCCTCACTTCCGGCGTAACGTTTGCTTTAAGGCACGTGCTCAAAGTCAAGGGGCTGGAATACCCGCGCGACTACAAGCTGCTTGTCATTGGCGGTTCACCGCAGACATACGCAGCCCTGACCGCCGGCCAAATCGATGCCGCCGCGCTGTCGTTACCGCTTAACTACGCGGCAGAAGAATTGGGTTTTAACGAGATCGGGAGATTCATAGATGTGATCCCGAACTATCAGCTGGCGGCGCTGTCGGTTAAGCGATCGTGGGCCGACAAGAACAAGGCTGTCCTCGTTCGGTTTATGAAATCGATGGCCCAGACGTTTCGATGGATACATCAAAATAAGGAACGGACCGTGGATTTTCTCGCGCGTGAAATGAAGCTCAAGCCCGAGCATGCGCGGCGGGGCTGGGAGTTTTATACGGCAACTCGCATGTGGCACCCGGACGGCGATATCAACGTCGAGGGTCTTGAGGTGGTGGCGCAGATTTACGCCGAACAAACCCAATTGAAAGGCCCAACACCGAAGGCGGCCAAGTACCTGGATCAGAGTTTTTTGAGGGACGCGTTAAAGGAATTGGGTGGACAGGGCAAATAGCATATGGCGTATCGCTTATGGCATATAGTTGGAACATACGAACCATACGCTATAAGCCATAGGCCATAAGCCAGTCGGAGTGAGGCTTTTTCAGCCGCCTGCTAGTTGGAGGGGATTATGAAAGTGATCCATCACAAGGACCGGCCGCTTTTAGAGTTTCCGGACGAACCGTGGCGGCCTTCTTTACGAATGGCAGTGAACCGATCCGCCGGTGCCGACAAATTATCCATCTGGTTGCATGATTTCGAAGGTGAGAAGCGCGCTCCCCTTCATTTTCACGATACTGAGGAGGTCTTGGTTTTCTTTGATGTGAAAGGCGAAGGCTTCGTGCGCGTCGGTGAGGAGGAGTATAGAGTTGAAAGCCAAACAAGCGTCGTGGTTCCTCCCGGAACCGTTCATTGCTTTGGGCTCCGCGGCGAGGGAACGATGAAGTCTGCTTCGATTCTACCCGATGCCGACGCCGTGCTCGGGCATCGCATGTTGGAAAAAGGCGAAGAAACCTTTGAGCTCCCTCCAACACAAAAGAAGTAATCGGCGGAGGAAAGGGCTACCGCTATGAAAATGAGATTCTTTATCTCTGCTCTGATCGGACTTGTTCTCCTGGAGAGGCCTGTACAAGGCACAACTCATGAATTCTATAAGGGCAAAACGATTCGCGTCGTTGTGGGCTACGCGCCCGGCGGCGGCTACGATTTTTATGCCCGCCTCATTGCTCGCCATATAGGTAAGCACATACCCGGGAATCCGCATTTAATCGTGGAAAATATGCCCGGCGCCGGAAGTTTGGTGTCCGCAAACCACCTGTACAAGCTTGCCAAGCCTGATGGGCTCACAATCGGCCACTTCAACGGGTCCCTATTTCAGCTAAAAGCCATGGGACAGAAGGAGATCGAGTTCGACTCGATCAAATTCGAGTTTGTCGGCTCCGTGGCCAAAGTGGAAGTTGCCTGCGGGTTCAGCAAGGCTAGCGGCATTGACAGCGTGGAAAAGTGGATGGCGGCGAAAGTTCCGCCGAGGCTGGGAGCGACTGCTCCTGGAACCGGCGGTCATGATGTTTCGAGGATTTTAAACGCGACTCTTGGCCTGCCGATGCAGCTCGTTCTGGGCTATAAGAGCACGGGCGATATGCGCGTGGCCATGGAAAGGGGGGAGCTAAATGGGAATTGCACCGGCTGGGAAAGCCTCAAGTCGCTCTGGAAAGAGCCCATACAAAGCGGCGAAATGGTGATCGTGCTGCAGGCGCTGCCCAAACCACACGCCGATCTGCCAAATGTTCCGACGGCCATTAGCTTCGCCAAAACCGACGAGGCGAGACAGTTGCTCCAAGTGGGTGTTCACGATGTGACCGCCATCAGCCGCCCGTTTGTGCTTCCTCCCGGCACGCCGAAGGAACGGGTGCAACTCCTGCGCAAGGCCTTTACCGCGACTCTCAACGATGCGGCATTTCTCGCCGATGCGGAAAAGTCCAACCTGGACATTAGTCCCCTTACCGGCGAGGAGTTGGAAAAAACGGTTCATAACCTCCTCAAGCTAAGCCCGCCGCTGCTTGCCAAGCTGAAACAAATTATTTCACCGAATTAATTTTTCACTGAAAAACTGAGAAATGCTTCTCAGCATGAACGGCAACACTACTTCGGCTTCCCGTCTGTTCGTCCTGCGACAGCAATGTCGAAGGGCGAACGGCGAGTTGTCCAGTGAACACTGCATTCCACCGCTTTGCCATTGAAGGGGCCGGAGATTTGCATCCGGATCCCACTAAAGTAAAAAACTCTTGAATAATTTGTCGTGCAACCTTATAACTCAGCGATCATCATCGTTGGATTTTCGCCGAGTGATTAACCCACCTGAAACCATCGAAACAACACGCCTACGACTGAGAAAACCGATACCCGAGGACGCCGAGGAAATTTTCCGACACTATGCGCAGGATTCTGAGGTCACGAAGTATCTGACGTGGGAGCCCAATCGCAAGATCGAGGAGACGCATGAATTCTTGAGCATGTGCTTGGCCGCGTGGGAACAAGCAAAATCGTTCCATCGGGTCATAGAGCGAAAGAAGGACCGCCGGCTGCTCGGGATGATTACCGCGAGAGTTGAAGGTCACAAATGGGA
>DASTOD010000733.1:0-2130 GCA_035762645.1 Binatia bacterium
AGGACTGGCGCACTCCAAGACGCTTCGCGCGCCATCCACCTCGTAGCAGCCGACGCGAGGAGGCTCTGATCCTTCCGTATCCAGCGGAGAGATCTGAGCCTCGTTACCTCGGCGGCTACGAAGCTCAACCGATGCGCCCCCTCGCCAGCCCCGTCAGGAGCGACATCAAGGCGGGCATATCGCCCCTCCGGGGCTTACGCTCTTATTGATCGTGGGTTCTATAAGTATTCCGCTCCTACGGAGCTTGGCGCGCCGCATCTTCCGCCAGGTTTTGGACTGCGTGCGCTGCTGCGCCGCTTTCGGATGCGTTCGGAATCACCCGCGGCCGGACTATTCGGCTGGGAGGCCAGCCAATATCCGTTGCACCTCGGCTTTCAGCGGCGGCAGGTGGTGTTCCACGGTTTCCCACACGATCTCGTGGTTGATGCGAAAATAGTCGTGAACCAAAATGTTTCTCATGCCGGCGATCTGCCGCCACGGAATCGAGGGTATTGCGCCCGGAGAGCAGGGTCGATGGAGCGGGCGGCTTCACCGATGATCATGAGGTGATGCACCATCCAGACCTGGATGAGGCGGCTGGCGCTGAAGGCGGCGCGACCTTTGGCGTGTTCAGGCTCAATTTGGGTTCCTCGTCACTTTGAGTGGCTGGGGAAGGAAGGTATAGCGAGTTTGCCGGCGACGAAATAGAGTATGGCGATCATATATTCGCTGCTCCGGTAGCCGCGCGCCTTGCGCTTCACCGCACTGAACACACTGTTGAGTCCTTCCAGAAACGCCGTGCTTAACCAACCCGACCAGTGGGCCAGAATCCCCTCCAAGTGTTGCTCCACGGTGTTGGCCACCTTCGCCAGCGGTGCCAAGGCTGCGCCGAAGCGTTCACACTTACGCCGCACCCATTTCACCCACCGCTCCAGCCGGTCCCGCGCCCGCTCCGGCTTGATCGTGTGCTGGTAGATGTCTCGCAGCTCCAGTCGGATCAGGTAAGCCTGCCCCGTGGCCAGATGTTTCAGGTCCAATTCGTCCAACCGCTCCTGTTCCTGCTCGCTCAAGTTCTCCGGATTCTTGCGGAACAGGTAGATCGTCTTCGCCAACGCCGCCTGTCCACCGGCCGCCTCGCGCCGGCGCACTTCGTCCACGGCCTGGCTGACCAGCGCGCTGACGTGAAAGGGATCAAAGACGATCCGCGCATTGCCCAACTCCTCCCGCGCCCCTTTCTGGTAGGCGCTACTCATATCCATCGCGACCGCCGTAATCGCCTTGGGATGCCCGTTGTGTGTGAGGATTTCCTCAGCAAACCGCTGGAAAGTGGTGTGGTCCTTGCCCTCGGTGGCAAACACCACGCGCTTCTTCACCAGATCGGCAAACACCGTCAGGTAGTGATGGCCTTTGCGACTGCTCATCTCGTCCACCCCCAGATGCACCAACTCCGAAAGGTCCAGCGCCGCATACGCTTTGTCCACATGCGCAAAGAGCAACCGCCACAGCCGCGTGTCCGTCTCGCCCAGTATGTCCCCCGCCTTGGTCATGGGCATCTCGCGCATCAGCGTTAGCGCGAAGGCTTCGAAGTCCCGCGTGAAATGTTTGCCTTCCCCTTCCCAGGGCACCGGCACCCGCCAAACCTTTTCGCAGGCCGTGCAGCGGGCCCGCGGCGGCTCGCAGAGCAGCACGGTGCGTTTGCCAAAGGCATCCAGGTGCCGCCACTCCCGCACCGGCGCGTGATCGTGGCAGACCACTTTCGTGCAGGTGCACTTGGGATCGGGGCAGACCAGCTTCGGCCACAGTTTCTCCGTCTCGCCGATGATCAGCACGAAACGCTCGACTGGTTCGCTTTCATACTCCGCCGCCGTCACTTCCCAGCATTCGTCCAGTCCCAACAATCGTTCAAAGGCTTTCTCGGGTATCATCGTCGCCGTTCAGTCTATAGAACCTCCGCCACTGGGAACAGCGAGGAACCTGAACTTTTTTATTCGGCCGAAAGTGTAGTGACAAACGGAGGCCACGTTTATGTGACCGGAAGCGATTTGGGAGGTTTGTTTTTCCAGGTGTTCGACATCAATGACCTGACGAATCCAGGTCGAGCTAGTCTAGCTAGCGTAAGCATGCCTTCACCGATTGCTGTGTCGGGCAATT
>DASTOD010000734.1:0-5059 GCA_035762645.1 Binatia bacterium
CATCAAAATGCGCCAAGCGCGCTTGAGCGACCGCGCGCTGAAGCGCGTGCAGCTGCCGCAAGATCTGGTCGGCACAGTTCTATTCCTGTCTTCGCCGTTAAGCGATTTCATTACGGGCCAAACGATCGCGGTGGATGGCGGCGTCGTCTTCCTGTGAGCGCGCCCGGAATCATAACGATGGGTGTCTCGGGCCCTGAGTCCACGAAGTCTGCAAGTGGTTGAGTTTCTCACCCACCTGAAGCGTCACATCAAGAAAACCCTAATGGTGATTGACCGCGAGATATTGTTTGTAGCTGCCCCAATCCCTTTACTTTTCCATTTTGACGAGCGTTTTGATCTCTTCGACGAACTTGCCCTAGCGCAGGTACTGTAAGAAATTCGCAATTCCTGCATGTACTGGCGCATGGCGCCGACGTCCTGCTTGGTCCCGAGTTCGGCCACGGCGCTGTGGCTGCTACTGGGCGATGGCCAGCGAACAACGGCTCAACAATAACGCGACCGCTGTGAGGTACGTCGAATCGTCGCTCGGAACATTTGAGATCTCCTGGCTTTTGGGTTGACCGCGGTTTACGATGGGGAAAATAACTTTTCACGCGGGCAAAACGCAACCGGCGTCTCCCTTTCTGCGGGTCGAAGAGGTTGCAACTGTTGTCTTTCTACGTTTCACTATTGCCGAACTATGGCTCACTTGAAATCCAACGATACCAAGCTTTCACGACTGATTCCCTTCGGACTGGTCGGTCAAGTCAAACCGCGCCACTATCGTGAAATGGCGGCGGTGCTATGGGAGAACAAGACTGAAATCCCCTACGCTTGGAAAATTCTCAAGCACGGGGTTTGTGACGGATGCTCTCTTGGCCCGTACGGGCTGCGCGATCATGTCCTGGATGGCATCCATCTCTGTATGACCCGCCTCAAGCTTCTCCGCCTTAATACGATGGGGGCGCTCGACCTGTCGCTCATGAACGATGTCAACCGGCTGAGGCAGCTCGGGCCGGAGAAACTACGCCTGCTCGGCCGGCTGGCCCATCCCCTCATCCGGCGGCGAGGCGATGAAGGTTTTTCACGGATCAGCTGGGAGACGGCCTTCGAAACAATTTGCACCGCGATCCGCCGCACGCCGCCACAACAAATGGGATTTTTCGCCACCTCGCGCGGCCTGACCAACGAGGTCTATTACGTCTTTCAGAAGCTGGCGCGCACGCTCGGCACGAACAACGTGGATCTCTGTTCGCGACTTTGCCATGCCGCCAGCGTCTCGGGTCTGAAGAGCACTTTGGGGGTCGGCGCGCCCACCTGCTCTCTCTCTGATTTCATCGGCACGGACTTGCTGGTGATCTTCGGCTCCGATCTGCCAAACAATCAACCGGTGACGACCAAGTATATGCACTACGCGAAAAAACAAGGCACGCGCATCGCCGTCGTCAATCCGATGCGGGAGTACGGTCTGGAGCGTTACTGGGTCCCCTCCGTGTTTTCGAGCGCGTTATTCGGCACGAAGCTCATGGACGAATTTTTTCAAGTCCGCGTCGGAGGAGACATCGCGTTCATCAATGGAGTGATCAAATCACTGATCCGGTCGAAGCGGGTGGACGCCGAATTCATCAACGCTCATACCGCCGGCTTCGAGGAGTTAAGGGCGGCATTGGAGGCGCAGCCCTGGGAGATGTTGGAAGACCGTTCAGGATTGAGCCGCCACGAGATGGCGCGCTTTGCCCAACTGTACGGCTCGGCCAAGAGCGCCGTTTTTGTTTATAGCATGGGACTTACACAGCATGAGTTCGGCGTCGACAACGTCAAAGCGGTCGTCAATCTCGCCCTGTCACGCGGCATGCTCGGGCGTCCGAAATGCGGCATCATGCCGATCCGCGGCCATAGCGGCGTGCAAGGCGGCGGTGAGTGCGGTTCTGAGCCGGACAAGTTCCCCGGCGGCTTTCCGGTGAATGATGAAAACGCACGGCGGTTTTCCAATCTTTGGCGCCACCCCGTGCCGTCCCATCCCGGCCTCAAGGTGCCCCAGATGATCGAGGCGGCACATAGTGGAGACCTCAAGCTGGTCTACTCGATCGGCGGCAATTTGCTGGAGACGATGCCCGATCGAAAGTTCGTTGCCGAGGCGCTGAAGAAAGTACCCGTCAGAGTGCACCAAGACATCGTCCTTAACAGTTCAATGCTTCTCGATCCCGAAGAAGCGGTGCTCCTCTTGCCGGCGCAGACGCGGTACGAGCAGCGAGATGGCGGAACGTCCACGAGCACGGAGCGAAGGATCCGCTTCACGCCCCATATCGCGGGGCACCAGATTGGCGAATCGCTGCCGGAATGGGAAATTCCGGCGATGATCGCGCGCAAAGCCATGCCCAACGGCGATCTACTATTTCCCTTCCCGCACGCCCATAGCATCCGTGAAGAGATGGCCCGAGTGATGCCCATCTATCAAGGAATCGAGAGGCTAAAAAAGGAAGGCGACCACCTGCAATGGGGCGGTCCTTATCTCTTCGAAGGCGGCGAGTTCAGCGGCATGCCCAACGGTCGGGGGATCTTCACCGTCCTGACCCCTCCGGACCGCAGGGCAGCGGAGGGAAAGTTCTATCTCGCCACGCGCCGCGGCAAGCAATTCAATAGCATGACTTTCGGCAGTAAAGATCGCCTGATGGGAACCGACAGACGGGATGCCGTTTTCATCTCGCCCGAAGACGCCGAACGGCTTGGGTTGGTTGACGGAACGCGCGTTGTCGTTCGATCGGACGTCGGCGAAATGAATGGAACGATTCAAACCGCGCCGCTCAAATCCGGGACACTCCAAGCCTACTGGCCCGGGGCCAACGTGCTCGTTTCGCGCCGCGCCGATCCGATTTCAGGCGAGCCAGATTACAATGCCGAAGTTTCGCTTGAAATACTATCGGGATGACCCGCGCAGGCAGATCATTACGAAAGGCACGAAGGACACGGAGTTTAGAATCAAGATCTGAACCCTTCGTGAGCTTCGTAACGCTTGAGAGGTCGCGCGCCTTGCGCAAATTCTCTTGCGCATCGGCGAGCACATCGGATGCACCCCGTCCTTGATCTCCCCCGCGCGGCGCGGGGGAGGAAAAGCGGTGGGGGCTCCAGCTTCGCATGAAATGGTGAGCCTGCTGTTGGTTCCGGGTTAGCCGCGCTGGGTTCTTGGTGGTCGAATCTGCTTTGACTGCAGCACAGGCGCGCCGGGTCCTCAAGCATGAGTTGGCGCTCCAGCGTGATTACCGCGAGCGATGACAACTCGTCAGCCCAGCCAGGGCCAAAGTCAACGCATCTGGCAGACCACATCCACGAGAGCCGGCTTCCCTTCTTTGACCACCTTCACCGCTTCGCGCAGCGTCTTGATGAGATCTTTCGGCTCGGTGATCGGCCCGGCGCCCCAGCAGCCGTAGGTGCGCGCCATGGCGCCGAAGTCCACTTCCGGCTGTTCGATGCGGATGCCGATGGTTTTGTTTTCGACCGGACGATTACGGACAAGCGCGATACGCTCCTGATGCTCTTCGTCGTTGAAGTAGGAGCGATTGCTGCAAACGACCGTCAGCAGCGGAATCTTGTGGTGCACGGCTGTCCAAAGCGCGCTGACCGTGAACAGAAGACAACCGTCTGGCTGGATATCGAGACAAAATTTTCCCGAGCCTTTGTGCGCCAGGGCGGCGCCCAGGGATGCCGGCAATCCATACCCCAGGCCGCCGCCTTTGTATTTGCCTAGAATCTGGTTGAACTTGGAGGCCGGAAGGTAAAGGTTTTCCTTTCCCTGAGAGCTGCCATTGGCCAATACCCAGTCCTCCCCTTTCAGCGCCTCGGTGATCTCGGCGTAGAGCCGTGTCATGGCGATTGGTTTCTCGTCCCACTTGCTTTTGGTTTCTCTTTCGAGCGCGGCTTTTTTCTGTTCATAAATCGTTCCCCAATCGGCGCGCCGCTTGTCGATGTCGGCTTTCACTTGGCCCAACTTTTTTTCGCTCTTGAGACGCCGCACTAGTTCCGGCAGGAACACGGAGGTATCGGCCATGATCATCAGATCCGCTTCGCGCAACTTATTGAAATCGGTCGCCCAGGCTCGGAGTAAGAGGTCGTCGAGAGCGACGTTGATGATCTTGGCGTTGGGCGAAAGCAATGGCGTAGCCCTTCGATTGCCTCTCTCTTGCGCTCGCTTGGTGGTCGCGCCTTCGAGGTCGGGAACATCCAAAGCCAAGATGAGATCCGCCTGCGGGACCACTTTGTCTTGTTGGCCCGTCAGGTTGAGGGGATGCTGCACTGGAAAATTGAACCTGCCAAATTGGTCCAATACGGGCGCCGCAAGCAGCTCTGCAAGCTCGCCCAGAGCCTTGAATCCAGCCTCTCGTCTACCCACCGTATCGACGATGATGACCGGTTTTTTCGCTTCGAGCAGCCAACGAATCGTTTTCTCGAATCCTTCCTCCGGGGCCTGTAGCGCCAGCGGTGCGGGATATCGGTCGAGGGCTGGAAACGGAATCTCGCCGTCGAGTTTTTTCTCCTGCACGTCGCCGTCATAGCAAATGTAAACCGGACCCATGGGATCGGTGGTCGCCAGGCGGTAGGCGCGGATAAACGATTCTGGCACCGCTTCGACGCTGCCCGGCTGGTCGTCCCATTTGACGAAGTCGCGCACTAGATTGCCTTGCACGAGAGCCGTGTGGACCCAATCGATCCAGGGACGCCGGTTGGCCGTGTCCATGGGGCCGGTCCCGCCCATCACGATAACCGGCAGCCGATCGGCCCACGCGTTGTAGATCGCCATGGAGGCGTGCTGCAGTCCGACGACGTTGTGTACCGCGGCGCCCATAGGTCTGCCTTTTGCCCTGGCGTAGCCATGCGCCAAGGCGACGCAGATTTCTTCGTGCGTACAGAGAACGATCTCTGGATTCTGATTACCCCCATAATTCACTAGGGAATCGTGTAGCCCGCGAAAGGTCGCGCCGGGGTTGAGCGCCACGTACTCGATTTCAAACGCCTTCAACAGATCGACAACGACGTCCGAACCCCATTCGGCACGAGGTTTTTCGATTTTTTGTGCTTTGGCCAT
>DASTOD010000735.1:0-3436 GCA_035762645.1 Binatia bacterium
CTTTGAAACCATCCTGAAGAATTACGATGTGGTACTGCACAGCCAGGACGCAAAGACCCTCGAAAAGTCTCTTCGCGTGCTTCGCCCAGGTGGGAAACTCATTTCGATCTCCGGTCCGCCCGATCCTGAGTTTGGCGAAGAAATCGGCGCTGGCTGGTTCATAAGAACGGTGATGCGATTTCTGAGCTGGGGAGTCAAGAGGAGAGCCAGGCGACTCAACGTCGACTACTCGTTTCTCTTCATGCGCGCCAGCGGGAATCAATTGTGCGGGCTTACAGCTCTCGTCGATTCTGGCGTGATCCGACCTGTCGTGGACCGTGTTTTTCCGTTTTCGAACGCCAACGAACGAGGCCTTGGTGTCATCGGGCGGATTAAATGCAGCCAGTGGCGGGCGGAATGAGCAGCCGGGGTTTGAGTTGGGGTTGATGATCGTTGGAATCGTTACGATTGGCAAGTCTCGGCGGATGCGGGAGCTGCCTTTTTCCGCCTGCCGTTCGCGGCGGAGCCGGCGGGCGGAATGGCTGGTTTTGAGTCCTGTGGCTCAGATGGATCATCGGCCGCCGTTTCGCTGCGGGCCTGATTTCGCAGTCGATAGCTGCGTCCCGTGATGGCGATGATTTCGGCGTGATGTAGGAATCGATCAAGGATGGCCGTGGCGCTGGGAACATCGCCAATCAGCTTTCCCCAGTCCTGAAGCGGGCGATTGCTGGTCATCATTGTGGAGCGATTCTCGTAGCGCCGCATGATGATCTCAAAGAGCACCTCCCCACTTTTCCGCGGTAGGTTTTTCATGCCCATGTCATCGATGATGACGAGATCCGGTTTGAGATAGCGGGCCAGCATCTTGTCATCGCCGCCGAGCACTTCGTCGTTCAGGAAGTCACGGACCACGTCGAAGATCGAGCGGTAGAGCACGAGGAAGCCCTGGAGGATGGCCTGGCGGCCGAGCGCCTGGACCAAGAATGACTTGCCCGTGCCCGGGGGACCGACCAGCAGCACGTCCTTGGCTTCACGAATGAACCGGCAGGTGGCTAGGTCGAAGATTTGGGCCCGCTTGATGGAAGGATTGAAGGCGAAATCGAATTCATCGAGCGATTTCATCTCGCGGAACTGAGCGGCCTTCACGCGGCGGTCGATCTGCCGCTGTTGGCGCACGAGCAGTTCGTCCTGCACGATCAGTTCCAAGAACTCAGCATGGCCGAGCTGATGGCCGGCCGCTTCTTGCAGGCGGACGTCCAGCGACTGGGCCAAACCCGACAGTCGCAGTTGGTGTAACGCGGATTGCAGACGATCATTCATCAGATTGCTCCTGGTCAAATGAGGAAGGGGGAACTACGGTGGAGGAGTCGGGAGAAACGGAGCCAGGCTCTGCAGAGGTGCAACCTGACGAGGGATATCCCGACCCGGGCGGAAACAGATCCGCTGGCTTACGAGAAGAAGAGCCTGATTGCGACGACGCGGTCAGGCTCTTTGTTTTTGTCCGGTCATGCCTGTCAAAACCTTCGCTCATGGAGGAGCGACCTGCCTGGCGATGGATCGCCCGCGCGACGATGGCGGCATAGTCGTCCAGCGGGCGAATGAGCGGATGCTCATCCAGAAACGGCAGCGGCTCCTGCTTCGCTGTCTCGCGCTGGAGTAGCTGGCGGATCGTGCGCAGCCGGAAGCAGCCGTGAGAAAGCGCGATATCGCAGGCTTTTTCCAACGTCTCGTCGGAGTGCTTCTTCGTGAGCGCGAGCAGTCCTTGCAGGACGCGCGTGCCTTCGATGCCCCGCGCGGTGAGCATGGCCTGGGCCCACTGGTGGGCCTGCTCGCCGATCGCGCTCACTTTGCCGAGAAGATAGTTGGCACCGTGCTCCAGGCCATTGATCTTCTCTTTCACCAGGTGCTGGCCGTGAGTACTAAACCGCCCTTGCTCGTGCCGCACATGGACCGCGATTTGTTCCCAGCGGCAGTTGAAGATGCGGACGAGGCGTGCATCCCACCGCGCCCAGACCTCGCGGCCCAGATACTCCGGCGGCACGGAGTAATACGCTTTGGCCACCTCCACGTGGCCGTCGCGATTGACCTTGCGTTTCGCTTCGCGAAAGTTGGCGAATCGCTCCTGCGGCAGCACTCGCAGCGCCGGCCGCTCCACTTCCTCAAAGACCTTCAGCACCTGCTGCTTGGTGGTACCGTGAATCCGTGTGTCGGCGACCGTTCGTTCCCACTCCGCCAGATGCCGCTGTTGTTCTTCCAAACTGCCGAACTTGCGCCCCTTCAGTCCGTTGCTCTGCACATAGTTCACTCCCGATTCCACTTTCCCTTTGTGCCGCGGCATTCGTGGCTTCGTGGGAAGAATGACGGTGCCATAGTGTTGGCAGAACGATTGAACCTTCGGCGTCAGCACCGGATCGAACCAATCGGGATGCAGCACCGCGGCCTTGAGATTGTCGATCACCAGCGTCTGGGGCACGCCGCCAAAGTGGGCGAAGGCGTTCTCCAAGGCCCGCAGAAAGTCGTCGGTCGTCTGCGTGAACGTTGGCTCGCTATACCCTTTGCGGCTGTGACTCAGCACGATCCGAAAGACGTGCGTCTTGCGGCGCTTGCCGTCCGCAGTGATGACCGGAGCGCCCGTGCCGAAATCGACCTGCGCCTCCAGGCCGGGTGCGCACTCCATCCGGCGGAAGGGGAGCGGCGTCGTTGCACCGAGACGGCGCACAAACCGCTTCACGCTGTCGTAGCTGCCGGTGTAGCCGTGCTCGACGACGAGGTCCTGCCAGATGCGTTGAGCCGACAGCCGCTGGTCCAGCTTGGCCAGAATCGTCGCACGAAACGGCTCGCATTGTGCGGGCCGCCCCAGCGATGAGCGAACGTTCGTCGGCGTGGTGGAAGCGTGATTTCCGCCCTCCGACCCGGCGGGCGGAATGGCTGCATTTGGCACGGCCGCACCATCGGCATCACCGTCACCAGCCGACGTGCTGGGAGCCGGAGCCGGGAGGGGCGAAAAAGTGGCTGCATTTGAACCGTCCGAGGGCGAAAAGCCGGCGGGCGGAATGGCTGGTTTTGGGTCGGGTGGTGGCGGTCGTAGGTGTCGCGCCACCGTCCCGCGGTCGATCTCCAGTTCCCTGGCGATTCGACGCTGCGACCATCCTGCCGCGTGTAGTTGTTTTATCGACTGAACAATCGCCATTTTGAGGGCATTCGCCATCCGCGGTCTCCAGCAACCTGTGGGGTGTTGCTGAAAACCGTCGGCGAACCGCGCTCCGTTCAAAATGGCTGCATTTCATTCCGCCCCCCGTGGCTGCTTTTGAGTGCCCGCTGACACTGAAGGCGGCCAATCCCGCGTGACCTACCTCGACTATGATTGGAAACTCAACGATCAGGCGAGAGCGGGACGGCGCTAAACGGAATAAGGCATGCCTGGATCAAAAGCCGTTGTGCCAACCGGCCTTCGCAA
>DASTOD010000736.1:0-4259 GCA_035762645.1 Binatia bacterium
TCCTGGCTAATAACGCCGCTTACTGTCTAAACGAGCTGCGACGCTATTCGGAGGCAGAGCGTTACTGCCGCCGCGCGATTGAGATCAACTCGGAACTACACTATGCCTATAAGAACTTAGGCATATCGCTGCGCGGGCAAGGTAATCTTATTGGCGCGGCATGGGCGTGGGTCGACGCAACCAAGGCGAACCCCGTCGATCCTAAGGCGTTCATGTTCCTTCAGGAACTGGTCAAAGAGCACCCGGATTTACTCGCCAGGTGTGATTGGGTCGTGGAGGAATTTGCGAAACGAAGGATGGACCCGGCTGAGGGTCCATATTCTGGCGATTGGAATGAAAAACGCCGCTAACAGCAGCCAAACGGGTCTATCCGGCCACTACATCCCGGATTTTGTGTCACGAACCAGAAACGGAACATAGCATTTAGTATCCCTTGAGGTCCAAGTGCTTTCGCCGCAAGTGACTTTTCCGTAGAGCTTACCCTGGCCGGGGAATGCGTCGGTGCAGTCTCCGTTTGGCTTACAGGCGGGGCAAAATTGGGCCCAATCGATGATCTTCTGGCACTGGTTTAAGTTGCCGGGATTTTTTACCACTGGAATCAAATAGCAGAGTTTGGGCTCGGATTGGAACATAGGTTTAAGTATCTCATTGAATATGGTTGCGTTCACCCCGTTCGCCAAGTTTCCACAGTATCCGATATCGACTACGGGCTGGCCCGAACAGAAAGGCAGCGCCCTCCAAAGGGCGCGAACCTCCTCCGTGCTGGCGTTTTCTATATGGTAGGTTTCCCAGCCGGCGGTGCCGCTGCCTCCGCTCTGGAAATCTAGCGTTGCATCCGTGCCGCAGAGATTCTCGCTGACGACGATCGGCAGTCCGGGGAGCGCCCGAATTACGGCAACCGCGCTGACGCTCACATCGGCCGTATTGTTCGTGGGCTGCCCCAGCAAGTTAAACAGAGGCGTCAAAAACAGCGGCGATTTTATTGCAGCCCCGGCCGTCCCTCCATAAGGATTCTTGTTTTCTAACGCCACGCGAACTCCATTAGCCCGAACATCTAGGGGAGCACTGGGGTTGATCGTGACTCCGGACGTGGTAATCGTCCCGGTCACATTCTCGTATTTTACAAGTGTCACATTGTCGGGGGCAATTTTGTTGTTCGAACCGTCTACGTAGTTGTTTCCGGGACCGGGATTATCACCGCCCGGATTAAACTTCGCCGCCTGATCCGTAACTTTCTTCATATCTCCACTTGGAACTGCCGCAGCGGCAGCCAAAGCCGCCGCATCCACGGCAGGCTGCCCTTGGGACCGGACGTACGCAAGATGCCCGGTGTCTAAACCCATGCCCACCATCACCAATAGCAAAGTGATCATCAGAGTCACGAACACGATGACATAGCCTCGTTCATTTCTTCCAGGCTGCATACAAGCCTCCCGTCGACCTAGCTCGAGTAGGGTCCGTAAGTAGTCGAAGCCGTGCAGTAGTCAGTATTGGTATATTGCTGATAAGTGTAGCGGATCTGCGTTGTGCGAGAGATCGTAACGGAGTCTGGAACTGTGGCGCCAAACCACCTCATCAACTGATACAGAAAGAAGTTGTAATCGCCCTGCGCCGTCACCTCGATAAATTCCATACATGCCGTTCCTGAGTAAAACGTGACGGCGACGCGCTTGTTTTTAAGAAAAGTCGGCATTCGGCTGAATACTTCTGTTTTGACGGTATTCGCGTGAGCGGAATCGAAAACTAGATCCGGAGCCTCACCGCTCTTTGACAGTCCGCTGCCGATTCGGGCTCCTTCGCGCGCCGCAACCTGAGTGAGATTGCCCATAAAGAAACCGACACCAAAATCGGCGGGTATATATAGAGCAACCAACAAGAGCGGCGTAACCAGGGAAACCTCTATGATGCTTTGGCCTCTTTGGCCTTCGCGTTTTGTCATGATTGAATTCATTTTCCAACCTCTTTTGATTGCCGAGGCTAGCACCCCGTCTGGTGCTCCCATCTCATACTCGTTGATCTGACGATATTTAGGGTGTTTGGTACTGTATGACCCACAACCTTTAAAAGGTGGTAGAAAAAGTAGTTATAGTTCCCGGAAACTGTAACGGTCACTTTTCGGTCGCATTTTGATGGAACGGAATCAGGCTCTAGCGTTACGTCAATTTTCGCAGCGGGAAGAAGAGCGGATGAAATCCTTGCTGCCGTTTCCCCGAGAATCTGTCCTGAGCAGGAAGGCATGGTACAGCTGGCCGTCCCGCTGGCGAGCGTTGGATCGGCGGACGCTATTCGCGCGCCTTCACGCGAAGCATTCTGAGCCAACTGACCCGTGTAGAATGCGAGACCGAAATCGGCTGGTATCCAAGCGATAACCAGCAAAAGCAGGAAGACTAACGTAAACTCGAGCGTAGCCTGTCCTAACGAGGAAGCAAAACTGGTTAAAATTACCCGCCTGTGGCGCGACGAGACCAACTGATGAGTAATCGATGAGACCACATATATAACGAGCAGACCCATCTGAAACCCCATTACGGGTGCTCGAGCAAAGGTCGTGCCCCCGGCAATCGGGCGTTCGTGGGTACAGACAAAAGGGCGGTCAACGGGGCACGATCGTTTAAAGGTCCCAACAGGGCTTGGGTTGTTCGGAGAGAGAAATGAATCGGTCATCAAAGACCGAGAACAAGTTTGTTCGATGCGGACAGGAATCGTCCACGTGCAGCGGGCCGGTTTAAAGATGGGCGAGGTTCCGCTGACGCAAGTTGATCATCAACCGGCAGTGTTCGCCGGTTTTATTCCAACCTGCATCGTAATGACTTCAAGACCGCTAGCTTTTTCTTTGCTGTCTTTTCGATGACGACAGATGTCTTGAAGACTGATTACCTGTGCTGCCAGTGATAGAATCCTTCACGCGAATGCTCAATCTTCCTCAAGCTCTTGCAGGCGCTCGATGACTCTAGCCCGGCATTTGCAACACGCCAAGATAGAAAACGACACCTCTCTACAGTCCGGACAATTCAGGTGGTCACACAGTAGACATTTCGCTCTGAGCAGAGACCAATCTAGCCGTTTGACCATTGGTTGGTGCTACTATTATAGGTCTCATCACTGCTGAGGTTGGTAATCAGGGGAGATAGATCCGGCGTTTACTTCGCCGCCTGGAATACCGGGTTTGCTCTTTTTTCGCGTTGAGCAGAATTCCGATTGCGTGAATTTCCGAGTTTAGCCGGTTTATCTCTTCTGATAATTCTACTTCGTGCTTTGTCACTTCTTCCTCTTTCTGCCGGAGTTGGCGTTCCAAATCATAGATCCGTGCCTTGATGTTTTCTTCGGACCCAATTGTTGCGGGTGCGCTTGTATGCGTAGCGCTTGGCGAGAGCTTTGTGCCCAGTTGCTCCTGAATCGGCTCACCACTACACGCACCGCTCTTCCCTTCTTCAACCAGTGATCTCATCAAAATCGCCTCCTTCTTAATTTTGAGAACAGTTCCGAAAAAAGGGCAATGGTCCGGGTGCGCAAAAATGAGGCCCAGCAAAGCTGTGCTATGTTGTAGCGAAGTGTCTTTACGATGGATGCCTTGTCTAGTGGGTTTACGCCACCGGCGCGCGCCAGTTTGACAGCCGTGACAGAGGTCCGACAGTCTTGACAAAGAATTAAGAGAGATCGCCAATACGGTGACGCGGCAGCGGATTTCTGCGCTTCTGTGGTCAAACCCGGGCCATGCCTTACATGACGAGGCGGCTCGGCTTGCCAGGTATTTTTTTCTGCCCATTCTCTCCGACGATGCCAACGTTGCGCCTGACGCGTCAGAAGTACCTTCTGTGGGTCTGGTATGATTGTTGCCTATCCAATCGTTCGACGTTGATGCTATGAACTGACCACCCCAACTGGTCACCATGGGTGTCAGGGAGCAAATGGTGAAACCGACAACAGTCACGATCGGTTGCTTTGGCTTACTACAGCCTCGCGGTCGTTCGTCGGTGATCAGCTCCAGGGCAAGATCAAACGCAATCCCGCAACAGCATCAACCACACAGAATCTAGCTGAACTGATGTCGGCGCGAAGAGTTGGATAGATGAAGCGTCGGGGCCGTTAACATGCCGCATGGAGGAAAAAAAATGGAGCTTCCAAAGTTATTGACCAAATTAGCCCTGCTTTTAGGTGCCTGTGCAATAAGTCTCCCAACGCCTCCCGCACACTCCCAGGGAAAAGGAAAGGGTAAGGCGAAGGATAAGCAGTACGTCGAAGCCAAGGGGAAACATGGT
>DASTOD010000737.1:0-2732 GCA_035762645.1 Binatia bacterium
GCTTACGTGTGCGGCAGTCAGCCTCGCGACCCCTTACCGATGATACCGATATCGTAGTCAGCAATTTACGTCACTTCGCTCTCCAACCCACCGCGTAGAAAATCATATGGTGTTATCTTTAACGGCTTGAACGGAGCGCAGCGGTTGAACGTCTTGAACGTATCCCCATTCTTGAACTAGGGCTCTCCGAAGCATCTCGTCGCGTTGTCCCAGAGCATTTTTCGCATGACCTCATCGCCCAGAGATTTCCACGCCAGTACCTTGTCGGTGGACTCCGGAAAGCGGGATTCGGCGTGGGGGTAATCGGACGAATACATTAGCAAGCCGTCGCCGAGAAAGTCGGTGACCATTTTGGCCATCTTCTCGCCTTCATGGATCACCAGGCTGGCGAAAAAGCGCCCGCTGGTCATGTACTCGCTGGGTTTGTGAGCCAGATTCGCGGGCAGGGCGTAAGAAATATACGTGCTTTGATCGTCCATGCGCGCGCCCCAGAACGGCAGCCAGCCAAAGCCGGACTCGAGGATGCAGTAGCGAATATTCGGGTATCGATCCATGATACCGGCGCCGAAGAATGCCGTCATCGCTCTCATCGCGCCCCACGGGTGCGAGGCGGTCCGCCCGATAAACGGGTTGTCCCAGAGATCGCGGTACCCGGGATAGCCTTGGGTAAAACTGTGATGCGCGACACAGAGCCCTGCTTCGTTCGCCGCGGCCCAGATCGGCTCCAGATCGGGGTGATCGATAGGAACGCCTTCATCCAAGTGAGGATAGATCCCCGCGGCCCATGGCGCGCGCGACCACGTTTTGATTTCTTCCACTGATACGTCAATCGCTTTATTGTTCACCACGATGAGAGATTTGAGCCGATGTGGATACTTACTGCAAAAGTTGTTCGTAAAGCGGTGATTCGCGCGAATAAATCCAATCTCAATCTCAACGTCGTCCGAAGCCGGAGGCGTTCCAGGAAGCATGAGCTGAACATCTACTCCTTCTTCATCCATATCTCGAATGCGCGCTTCGACATTGTCATCGGAGCCGCCCGGTGTCGGAAAGCGGCTACCCATAAATTTCGGGTAATGCCGCTCAACCTGTTCCCTCGGACCCGCTTCGCCTAAGATCCGCAGTTTCTCACGCCAGCCGGATCTTTTCGTAAACTGATAGCGGTGACGATATGGCGGTTCCAAAATCTCGCCGGCCCAGCCTACACGAAACGGAACTTTACAGTTCTCCCACTCTGGCAGCCGTTCACGCATCTTGGCATCGAAATAGGGCTCCAGGGTTTCCGCATTTGGACTGAGGTGCGTATCCGAATCAAAAATCTTAAAACGTTGGCGCATGTGTGCTTCCTCCTTGCGCGCAAAGCAGCGACTTTTGCGCTATCCATAATACATCCATCGGCCTCGTGAACAACGGATGTTAAGCGCTAGAATTGGCAAAGAAACAGATAAGACCGGATACGACTTTCATTCCGGATGCCTGCGCAACCCGTCGATGTATTCCGTGATTGCCCGCTCGATAGTGTACTCGGGTCGATATCCCACTTTTTCTCTGATACCGGTCTTGCGCGAGTCCCTCTTGATCCTCTTCTTCTGTCGGCTCGCTCCTCTTGCCTTCTAACGTTTTGGGTGAGAGCCCCCGTCTGCCGCGTCATTCTCAACCCATAAGGGTTAGACAGCGTGAGCAAGGTTTCAGGCGGTCACTTGGCGTCGACGGCCTTCTGGTATTGACACCGCCGTCTAAACAGAAGCGAGCCGGTGCGCGCGGAGGAAGGAACGTATCTGGCGCACCGCCAGGGGAATCCGTTCCTTCGGCTCTTTCCACGGGAACATGCTCACTTCTGCCTTCGGCGCGAGCATCGCGGCTTCCATGGCGACGGCGTACGGATGCGCCGGGACATCATCCGGTAGGATCAGTACGGACGTCTGACAATTGCGCACGAAATCGCGTGTCACGGTCCAGACGAAGTCGGGATTTGTGCGGTACATCTTGGTCAGAAATTTGTCAATCATCTCCATCGTGATGTCGGGCCGGCGCTTGACCAGCTCGGGACCCCAGCCGGTCATATTGCTTTCGTAGGAGAGGTTGGGCATCTCCGGCCGAAATCCGCTCGGCTGTGCCAGTACTGCTGCGACGATACGATCAGGTGCCCGCTTTAGAAGGTTCCAAACCAAGGGACCGCCAATGCAGAAGCCCATTACCATGAACTCGTTGATCCCCAAATGATCCATAAGACCGATATGGTCATCGGAATAGGCCTCCCAAGGCCGGTCGATCTCGAGCGGGCCGGAGGACTCACCACGATTGGCGTTGCGCAGGTCCGAGAAGATACAGCGGTACTCTCCCTTGAACTCCCCTATCGCGTCAAAGGGCCTGCCGCGTTTCAAGCCGGCGATCGTCGAGTTCAATCCCCCGCCAGGGACGAGCAACAGCGGGAAGCCCGAACCGGCCTCCTCATATTGAATGCGAACGGGGCCTTTTTCGTAGAACGACATGGAAGTTCCTCCTTCTCCAGTTTGCTGACCAAACATTCGTCGCGCTGCGGCTATCACTGGAGGAATTGGGGTCAAGCCTTTTGGGGACGCTTTGGGGTCAGACATAACACAGGCTGTTGAAAAACTCGATTGAGGAGGGATTTTTTCGCTAAGGTTGAATTGACCCCTGTGAGCTTCACCGAATCAATTTTGGATTTTCGATTTTGGATTCCAGCTGAGTTAGCCCCGTCAAGTTTAAGC
>DASTOD010000738.1:0-4535 GCA_035762645.1 Binatia bacterium
CCGTAGTCGGCGATGCGCACCATCACCTGCGTGTGGCCCTGCGGCTGCATGGTGCCGCCCATCACGCCGAAGCTCATCACCGGTCGGCCGCCTTTCGTGACGAAGCCGGGAATGATGGTTTGGTACGGACGCTTGCCGGGCCCGACGCAGTTGGGGTGGCCCGACTTGGGCACGAAGGTAGCGCCGCGGTTCTGCAGCGAGATGCCGTCCACCACCACGCCCGAGCCGAAGCCCATGTAGTTCGACTGGATGAACGAGACCATCATCCCTGAGGCGTCGGCCGCAGCGAGGTAAACGGTGCCGCCTTTCGGCGGGTTGCCGTGGCCGAAATCCTGCGCGCGCTTCGGATCGATGAGTTTCGCCCTCGACTTCAGATATTCCTTGTCGAGCAGCGCCTGCGGGCGTGTGTGAAAAGATCCGTTCATGCTTCGAGCACCTCAGCACGAACGGATCGGTGCAAATGTAGTTCAAGTACTTATCCGTTCGGCCTGAGCTTGTCGAAGGGCAAGCGGCGATTTCTTGCCCACTCTGAGAGCAATGGAGCGTTTATATCCTGAGCGCATCGAGCTTTCCAGTTGTGTTTTTGACGCTACCACTTGGCGGGTGGGTGAAACGCAAACGGTTTAGTGTGAGACAATCCAGGCCGCCGAATGGCCCGAAGGCGATGAGGTCAAGAGGTATGTTGCAAAGCCGTTTATGACAAATTATCCTCATTGTCGATAGTCGGGCGACTCAATTAGGAGGGATCGAACCATGGCTGAGAATATATCGCTGAACAAGCGCGCAGATGCCCTAGAGCGGAAGATGAGCGACGAGCTCGACGTGCTCATTTCGAAATCGGCGCTGTTCAATATGGCCGACGGCAAGCTCGGCCCATCCAACATGGGTTCTGACCCCACGACTAAATACCGCAAGTATCAACTGATGGACGACGATCCAAGGCTGCCGAAAATGCCGGCGAAGCCGACGCTCCTCGACTATTTCGAGTGCCGCGCGAAGGGGATCAACCATCTGCTGCAAAGCGCGACCCACGCGCTGAAGGCGTCCATGCCAGAGAAAACGATTCTCGCCTGCCTGCTGCACGATATCGCCAATGCAATCTTCATCAAGAGCGATCACGGCTACTGGGGGGCGCAGCTGATCGAGCCCTACGTCGATGAGGAGGTGACCTGGGCGGTGCGCGCGCACCAGGCGCTGCGTTTCTTCCCTGACGAGTCGGTCGGCTACTCGTATCCGGAAATGTACGTCAAGCATTTCGGGCCGGACTACGAGCCCGACGACTACATCAAGGAAGCGTATCAGCGCGCCCGGGACCATAAGTGGTACATGACGGCGCGCATGATTACCGCCCACGACATCTACTCCTTCGACCCCAACGCGGTGGTGAGCTGGGAACCCTTTGTTGACATCGTCGGGCGTAACTTCAGGCAGCCGGAGGAGGGCTTGGGCTTCGACAATAGCCCGGTCGCGCACATGTGGCGCACGATCCGGCGTCCGACAAAGTATCTCTGAGGCGGCCTAGCGACTGGTGGTCGACAGATCTATCGCCAACTCATTTAGGTTGACCATTGATCATCGTGTTTGAATCCAAAATCCAAAATCGAAAATCCAAAATTGATTGAGTGCTGGTCCTTACCGTTGCGGCAACGGGTCGGGGCCGGTGAGTTTTTTGAATAGCTCTACGGCTTCACGGTCGCGGGGCATGTCCTTGATCGTTTGCTCCAGCTCTTCGGGCATTTGCGGTTCGGCCTTTAGGCCGGTGAGCTTGGTATATTCGTTGAAAAACTCGGGGTCTCTATAGGTCTTGCGCATCGCTTCCTGCAGGATCTCTACCCGGTCTTTAGGCGTGCCGGGAGGCAAGATATACGGGTTTCCGCTGCCCACGAAGGTCCGGTACATCGCAACAAGTTTTCGATCCATGTCCGACCTGGCAAAGGCCTCGATGTCAGGGAGCTTGGCAAAGCGGGGATGAGTGTGTTTTCGTCCCTTCGGGATCTCGATAAGGGCATGGAAGTCCATAAGACCTTTATCGGCCCATTCACGGTTCTCGTGCAACATAGAGTCAGCCACAGTTGACCTGGCATCGATCTCGCTCCGCTCGATAGCGACATCGAGTTCGCGTGCGTCAAATCCGGTCACGAACTTGGGTTGTTTCAGACCGATCAGATAGGTGAACATTCGGCCGGAGATGTAAATCAGATGGCCCACCGACTGGGCGCCGATTCTCACACCTGAAGCCGCGCGGAGCTTCTCCAAACTGTCGAAGCCCGCCTCCTTGCGCGATAGAAAAACATGGTAGCCGCCGCTATAGCTGGTTCCCAGATAGATCACCTTATCGATGTCATAGAGCACCCCGCTCTCTCCGAGAATGGGGTGCATCACGAATGGGGTCGACATGCGGCCAATGGTCAGGCCGTCCGGACGGACCGATCTATAAAGGTGATTTGCGGCCTTCCGCCCTCCGCCGCCGTCCATGTACTGCATCACAATGGTGGGATTTCCCGGAATATACTTCTGGAGAAAAGGAACGATCGCTTTCGTCCGCATGTCTCCGACCCCGCCGGGCCCGCTACTCTGAACGATCGTAACGGTTTTCCCTTGGAAGAAAGAAGTTTGCGGAAAAGCGCCTCTAACGATGAAGAGATCGAGCAGTAACGCGCTGAGAGAGATTTGGAGAAACACCATCGACTTGGATCTGTCGCGTCTCATACGCACCCCCGTAATATGAGCACTCCGGTTTCCGTCAACTCTCTTCCCGTGATCCTCGTAACGCGCGATGACTCGAAGCCCGACTAACACCTCTGAAAAGTCGTGTCAATGAGACGATCTTCGCTTGCCATGTCGTTGAACCGTGATCGTCCGGCCTATCCCGGCGGCATTTTGGGAAATTTGGCCAGCGCTGGATTCATGTGATCCCATGGTTGCGCGCTCGCCGTGAAAATATCCATGCTCGGCCTATACTGGCTCGGATCGTCGAGACTGCCGGCCGTGATCATCGCGAGGTCCGGCATGCCGCTGGTTTTTCCGAACAGACGAGCGCCGCACTCCGGGCAAAAGCCACGAGTCAATGTATTACCACTCTCCGCTTTGGTATCGTGATACTTAACTTTGCCTGTGATCTTTAGCACTGCCGCCGGCAGTCCGACGGCAGGATCATACGCACCGCCACTCGCCTTTTGGCAATCGCGGCAGTGGCAATTACCCATAAAAAGCGGATCGGCGGAACATTCGTAGCGCACCGCGCCGCAAAGACAGCCTCCCGTGAAATTACTAGCGATAGTTCTACCTCCCTTTAATTTTGTCACTCAATTCTAAACAGCACTATTCCGCCGGTACGTTCACGGAACCAATGTGTTCGTCTCTACCGACTTGGCATTTCAGAAACGGGCGCTAGTCACGCTCGATCGGCCTTCCAACATCCTTGAATATTCTGCCCGAGAGCAGCCGGTCTCATCGTCGACTAGAATAGCGTGCTCTGTATGCCTAACCAAGACCCAACAAGGTGGAACCAGCGCAAGGTGTTGATTCAACGATCTCTCAAAGACGAAGGCCGTTCCAATCGTTCCAGACGTTCAACCGCTCCACTCAGTTCAAATCGTTTAAAAAAACAAAACGTGGAACTTCGAAACACGAGAATTCTCGAAACGTCGAAACGTTCGCGGGCAAAGGGGAGATTATTTGAAGGCATGCACCGCGAAGTCGAGCCGGCAGGTCGAACGTTTGCGCTGCGAAAATCGAGTGATGCGTACGTGGGAGAATCTGCTCAGGAAAATGAAGTGCTAAGGTCAGAAAATACGACCTCGTAGGAGAAATGCCAACACTTTCTCCGCGACGGTCTTCAAAAGGAAACTACGAGTCGCCGGCCAGTTTCGGCATCGGCTTGTCGGGAAAGGACGTCGGCCTCGCGACGGATCTCGCCGCCGGCACAACGTGCCCATGCCCATTGCCGCGCTGCTCCGCGCGTGGCATGATGCAGCACGGCGATAGGTAGAACGAGAATCAAGAATGAAGCGCTAAATATGTAACAGGAGCCTGCCTATGAAATGCATCAACGCGCGCACAACTTTGAAGCTGATTTTTTCTTTTTCCTGGTTCATCACGCTGGCCGTGGTTAGGGACGGCGACGCCGGGGACTACTACATATACCAAGAGCCAAACGGTAAATTGGTTATCTCGAACAGCACGCCACCTGCCGGGAGCAAGATCATCAAGAAAGAAACGCTTTCTGAACCAACAGATCAGCAAATCGCAGAGTCATTCTTCCGCGAGCACAAGGTTCGCCTTGATAACCGGCTTGCGAGTTTGGAAAAGATCGTCGGAGAGTTATCCGACGATTTGCGTGCTCCAAGCAAGGCCATTGACAATTTGCAGCAGGGTCATGGAGACACCAATGTAGCGGTGGGCGTAACGCAAGGAGCTGCAATAGTGGTGAAGCCTCCGCGTAAACAATTCAACCGGCCAACGGATTTTAGGCATGATTTGCCCAACGGGCAGCCTCGTGGAGCGGTTCCCGTGCCGCTCCAGCAGCGCCCCGG
>DASTOD010000739.1:0-6922 GCA_035762645.1 Binatia bacterium
CAGCTTTTCAGGGTAGGCAGTAGGGTAGTTCGATGCGGTTAGAATCAAAACTCCTCCTGACATTTAGACGAAGGAACAGAGAGGCCGGTCCCAATGATACACGAACGAACAGAGAATCCCGGTCTATTGATGCAAGAGCGCCAGTGACACGTGGCGCACGAATAAGCCTCCTGGCACCGGCCTTGCAACGCCGTTTACCGTCGTTGACATAATCGATTTATGACTACTTGTAGGAGGTGAAAATGAACGCGTTAGAACTTTTGAAAGCAGATCATCAGTACGTCAAAAAGCTCTTCGAGCAGGGGCAACAGACGGAAGACAAAAAGCAGCAGAAAAACATTTTTAAGGAGATTAAAGCCGAACTAGAATTGCATGCCCGCATCGAGGAGACCCTCTTTTATCCGGCAATGGAAGAACACGAAGAGCTAAGGGAGATGGTGCTCGAATCCCTTGAAGAGCACAAACAGATGAAGACGGTGCTACGTGAAATGGGGAGGCTCTCACCGAGCAGCGAGAGATTTAAACCGAAGTTTAAGGTCCTAAAGGACAACGTGGAGCATCATGCTGAGGAGGAAGAAGAGGGCAAGATGTTTCCCAAGATACGCAAGGTGATCGATCGCGCCGAACTGGAGCAGCTGGGTCAAGAGCTTGAGGCGGCGAAAAATAAAAAGCTCCGGAAGGCGAGCTAAGGCCGTAAACCGAGAGTAGCCGAACAGCTAAAGAACCAAAAGAGCGGAGGTGCTTTATGGAAATGAGAACAGGGTTAGGTGACGAAGGCCAGACGGAAGGTCGATTCACCAAACAAATGGAAAAGTATACAGCGGATATACCGTCATCGGCTTACCTCGGCATCGCCGTCGGAGCGATGGCAGCCTCGCTGCTGTTTCAACTGGCAGGCCACGGCAAGTGGGGAAACTTCATTGCTCAGTGGGTGCCGACTTGGCTCATTATCGGGCTGTACAACAAAGTGGTCAAACTCGAAGGCCACGATCAGTGGGATCGAACGGCCGGCTAGATAGCCGGTAAACAGGTTTGATCGTTTATGAGAGGCCTGTCGATCGCTGCAGAAACGACATCACACGTGATGTGATACAAGATCATTTGAAAAAATAGATGAAGATCGTTTTGAAGGTGATCTAAAAGAGAACTACGCGGAAGACGTAGTCCTGTTGACCCGCACGTAGGAATATATAAGGGCCATGCTGCGTTGCGTTAAGCAGCTTCTTGTCAGCTGGATGCTGGTTGAAGATCACACGCCCGTCCTGAGCAAAGCCAAAGGGGCTCAGCCGGAACCGGCATCTTTCTTGAGCGAACTTTAGTTTCCACACCAGATGGTCGTGGGTGAGGACACGCCGCATTGGTTGTCACCGGGAAGGCTTGTCCCCCCTTTCTGTCCAAATTGTTGGAATCAACTCCGCGACCGTTTGACACAGCATGTGGCAAATGGCAAGTGGCATATGGCTGATGGCTTATCGCATTTAGATGGACCATACGCCATAGGCTATAAGCCATTTGCCCTAGGGCTAGTTGTGCTAGGTCTGCATAAGGAGAAAACAGATGACGACAGCTTACCAACCCTCGAGCCGTTACGAGATCAAAGTTTGGGACGTTGAGTTCCGGCGCGATCCGGCACGAACTCTGATGGCGCGCGTCTACCAACCGCAAGGCGAGGGGCCGTTTCCCGCGCTATTGGACCTGCACGGGGGCGCCTGGAATAACCAGGACCGCACAGCCAATGGGCCGATGGACGAAAACCTGGCGGCCAGCGGAATCCTGGTGGTGGCTATCGACTTGCGGCTTGCGCCGGAAGCGCCCTATCCCGCCTCCGTGGCGGATGCCAACTACGGAATTCGCTGGCTCAAATCCAAGGCGCGCGACTGGAAGGGCGATCCAGAGACCGTGGGAGCCTTGGGCAGTTCGAGCGGCGGCCATGTAATTGAACTGTGCGCCATGCGGCCGGAGGACCCGCGCTATAATGCTCATCCGCTGCCCGGAGCGCCGAATGTCGATGCGACGCTCAAGTACGTCGTGGCGCGCTCTCCGGTCAGCGATCCCTGGGCCCGCTACCAGCAGGCGGAGCGGAGACAGTGGCAAGAAATGATTCAGAATAGCAAAGTCTATTTCAATCCGTGGGAGACCATCTACGAAGGTAATCCGCAGCTGATCCTGGAGCGCCGGGAAAAAGTCAGTCTTCCGCCCTTGTTCATTCTCCAGGGTGAACTGGATGACAACGTGCTGCCTTCGGTGCAAGAGCGCTTTGCGGCAACCTACCGGTTAGCCGGCGGTCAGTGCGAGCTGGAAGTCTTTGCAGGCAGTGAACATCGCTGGGTGGCCAAGCCCGGCCCGCAGACGGATCGAGCCTATGAGATGATCAAGGCGTTCATCGCGCGCCAACTGAATGAAGCCGTTAGGCGTCAGGCGTGAGGCGTAAGGGGGTAAGCGATTTCGGATGAGATTTTCGAATCGTCGCGATAGTCTCGCCCTTGACGCCTTACCCCTCACCCCTAACGGGGTACTTAATCGGACTTCAAAGCGCGAACTCGAAGCGTCATTCCCTCGGCGGCGAGGATTTGTACCTCGGTTCCAGAATGGATCATCTGATCGTTTGGATTAGCAATCGCTCTCCATAGCTCACCGCGGACGCGCACGAACCCTTCTGGAGCCAAATCATCAGCGGCGATTCCTCTCGCGCCGACGAGCGCTTGCGATCCTGTCTTGCTCGAGGGCTGATAAGCGGTACGAACAAACGGGTAAAGGAAAAGGTCTTTTACGATCCAACCTCCGAAGCCAACCACGGCGAGCCACTTCGGCAAGATTTCCAAATGCCAAAGACTGCCGAGGACGCCGGCGGCAACAATCCATCCTGGCATCTGAAACAATAGATATTTTAACCACGTAGGCACGGCCAACATAGTCTTGGGTCTCGGGTTTCGCGTCTCGGGTTCAAACTCGAGACACGAGACTCGGAACTCGAAACCGGCGAAGCCGTTTCACCAGCTTGCTACGAGGCGTCGATGCTCGACCATCAGACAGCGATCCTGCACGACCTTGATGCCGGCCTCGGCGAACTTCTCTGCCGCATTGTCGTTGCGAATGCCGGACTGAAACCAGACGGCTTTAGGTTTTTTCGCCAATATATCCCGTATATGCCCATTGATGTCATGTGGTCTGCGGAACACATCGACCAAATCGATTGCTTCAGGAATGTCGTTTAGACGGCGATAGACCCGCCGGCCGAGAATTTCCCTCACGTCAGGGTAATAAACCGGCACCGGAATCACTTCGAATCCTGCTCTCGCGAGGTACGCCGGCACATAAAAGGCGGGTTGATCGGCTTGCGCTTCTGTTTTGATGCCCAAAACGGCGATACTTTTTGTTTGCAGCACCAATTCACGGATCTGTGTTGCGCTATTAATCAGGTTTTCCTGCCAGTTCATATTTCGACTGTATCAATAATCGGATGGAGAATCGACAAAACCGTACGGGGTGCATTTCAAACCCGCCGCTAACTGGAGTGATGAAATACGGAGGGCAGGTGATATGATACTGATGTGAGCCGAGAACCCAGGCACGAGAGCGAAGCTGAACTTTCACGGCGACTCGTTATCGCCTCCAATCGGCTCCCTTTCAATGTGACAGTTGAAAAGGGCGAGCTGGTTTTCAGCGACAGTAGCGGCGGACTGGTGACCGGTCTTGCTGCGTATCTAGAGGAGCGTCGAAGAACGGCTTCGTCGCCCCATCTGTGGGTCGGTTGGCCGGGAGGGACCGTTGCGCCGCCGCTCAGGGAAGCTCTTAAAGAGAAGGCTCAGAGCTCGTTTTTGTCCTACCCGGTTTTTTTGTCGAAGCAGGAAATGGAACAGTTCTATTTGGGCTTTTGCAATGCGACAATCTGGCCGTTGTTCCACTATTTTCCTACCTACGCCGTTTACGACTCCCTCTATTGGGACCAGTACAGACACGTCAATGAAGTTTTTTGCCAGACGCTGTTGGAAGTTTTAAGTGAAGAAGACGTGGTCTGGGTGCATGACTACCACCTCATGTTGCTGCCGCGGCTTCTGAAGGCCAAGCTGCCCCGACTTTCCGTCGGCTTTTTTTTGCATACCCCGTTTCCCTCCTTCGAGGTGTTCCGGCTGCTCCCGGGCGCCTGGCGGCGGGAAATTCTCGAGGGACTGCTGGGGGCCGATCTCGTCGGTTTTCATACGTATGAATACACTCATCATTTTCTCCAGAGCGTGCTTCGCATCCTGGGCTATGAGCATCAGTTGGGCCAAATCATGACATCGGAGCGGGCGATCAAAGTGGGAACGTTTCCCATGGGAATCGACTTCGAAAAGTTCTCGACCGCTTTGAGTCATCCGGAAGTCCGCAAGGAGCAAGAGGAGCTCAAGAGCTCGCTTTCGCAATGGAAGGTCATTCTTTCGGTGGACCGGCTCGACTACTCGAAAGGAATCTTGAACCGGCTCGAGGGCTATGAAATTTTTCTCGAATCATACCCGGAATATCATGGCAAGGTGGTGCTCCTGATGATTGTCGTTCCATCGCGGATCGGCGTCTATCGCTATGATCGAATGAAGCGACAGATCGAAGAACTGGTCGGGAAAATCAACGGCCGCTTCGGCCGGATCGATTGGACGCCGGTCGTTTATCGGTACCGCCAGGTTCCCTTTCATTCCTTAGTCGCTCTTTACAGCGTCAGTGACATCGCTCTGCTCACGCCATTGCGCGACGGTATGAACCTGGTTGCCAAGGAATATATTGCTTCACAAAGAGAAGGTAACGGGATGTTGATTCTGAGCGAGATGGCGGGAGCCGCAAAGGAACTGGCGGAAGCGATCATTATCAATCCCAACAACAGGTCCGAAATTGCCGAGGCCTTAAGAGAGGCGCTCGAAACTCCTCTCGCCGAACAACAGCGGCGCAACCAAGCCATGCAGCGCCGGCTACAACGATACAATGTGAACCGGTGGGCGAATGATTTTGTCAAGGAATTGATCGCCGTGCGTGAAGTGCAAAATCGCGTCCAAGCCAAGCTTCTTTCGCCGAGCCTAAGCCGCGACTTGGCGAACCGGTACCGGAGCAGCAGCCGGCGTTCCCTGTTATTGGATTATGACGGCACGCTTGTGCCCCTAGTGCGCCATCACGCGCTGGCGCGCCCGGATGAAAAGAGGCGGGAATTGCTGCGCGCCTTGGGGTCCGATCCCAAGAACAGCGTCGTTATCATCAGCGGCAGGGACCGAAAAACGCTCGAAGCCTGGTTCGGCGACTTGCCGGTCGGTTTCATTGCCGAACACGGCGTATGGCTCAGAAAGAAGGGCGAAGCGTGGCAGACGTTAAAAAATCTGACCAGCGATTGGAAGCAAGGACTCTTGCCGATACTCGAGACGTACGCGGATCGTTTGCCGGGGGCCTTCGTGGAAGAAAAGGAATTTTCGCTCGCGTGGCACTACCGGTTGGCCGATCCGGAACAGGCAGGATTCCTCGTCGGTGAGATCATCGATCACCTGGGCAATCTGACCGGAAAGAGCGACCTTCAAGTGTTGCAGGGAAACAAAGTAATCGAAATCAGGAACGCCGGAATTAACAAAGGAGCCGCCGCACTGGACTGGATCATGCATGAGGATTTCGATTTCGTGCTGGCGATCGGCGACGACGTCACCGATGAAGATTTGTTCCGTGTTTTGCCTGAATCCGCGGTATCCATCAGAGTCGGTGTCGCGGGTACACATGCGCAGCACAACCTTCGTAGCGCCGACGAGGTGATTCAGTTTTTGACCTCGCTGGCGGAGCCTGCGGCATGGTGAGTACCGCGTGATGCGCCCCCGTTTGCGCAAGGTAGTTTCAGGTTTCTGCTTTCAGCTTTCTGGTTTGTGTCCCTGCGCGCTTGGTGTCGGTTGCTTTCCACTTCGCATTTTGCCTTTTGCCCGTTGCCGGGCTCTACTTGATCATCTTGTTCGCTCGGGCGAGCACCTCCGGCGGAATCGTCAGGCCGATCTGCTTCGCTGTCTTGAGATTGATCACTAGCTCGAATTTCGTCGGCTGTTCGACTGGCAGATCGGCAGGCTTGGCTCCCTTCAGGATCTTATCCACGTAGGTGGCTGCGCGCCGGTAGCTGTCCGCGAGGTCCGCCCCGTAGGACATGAGCCCGCCGGCATCTACAGATTCTCTCCTGCCGTACACCGACGGTAACCGGCTCTTTAACGCAAAGCCCACGATCCGTTTTCCGTTAGAAGTTATTAGCGAGCCCGTGGTCACGTAGAGTCCATCCGGGCGCTCCTTGCTTAGCGCAGCGAATACTTTCTCGAAACCGTCCGCATCTCGTACCTCCCAAGGCTGAATAGTCAACCCCAGCGCACGCGCCGCGCTTTGAACTTCTTTCAGCTCAAGTGCACTGGGCGCGGCCGGATTGTAGAGAACCGCGACACGGGCAACTTTGGGAACGGCTTCTTTAAGCAGCTCCAGCCGCTTACCGCCTAGTTCTCTGGAAAGGGTTGTAAGGCCGGTGACGTTGCCGCCGGGACGGGCAAGGCTTTCAACCAGGCCCAACTCGACAGGATCGGCCGCAAGGCCCATCATAACGATGGGAATCGTCTTGGTCGTATTCATGGCAGCCCGGGTGGGCGCGTTTCCTGCTGGTATCACGATGATATCAACCTTGAGACGCACCAGCTCGGCCGCAAGCTGAGGGAGCCGATTTTGCTTCCCCTCCGCATATCGGTACTCGATGGCGATGTTCTGTCCTTCTATATAGCCACGCTCGCGCAGAGCCAGCCGAATTGGCTCGGAACGGACTGACTCAAGAGCTGGCTCGAACGCCGATAGATACCCTATCCGAGGGACCTTCTTCGGCTGCTGCGCCTCCGCGGACGAGCAAAGCGCAAAGAGCAAAGCGCCAAGCACAAGAAAAGAGATTTGCTTACTGACA
>DASTOD010000740.1:0-5400 GCA_035762645.1 Binatia bacterium
AAAGCGTTGGCCGACCGCTTGGCCGAAGCGTTCGCCGAGTATTTGCACCAGCGAGCGCGGGCCGATTGGGGATACGGAAAAGATGAAAAACTTACGCCCCAGGATTTGATTGGCGAGATGTACCGCGGCATTCGACCGGCACCGGGATACCCCGCCTGCCCCGATCACACCGAGAAAGCGATCCTCTTCGACCTGCTCGGGGTCACCGAAGCCACCGGTATCAAGCTGACCGAGAACTTTGCCATGTTTCCGGCGGCTTCGGTTTGCGGTCTTTACTTCGCCCACCCGGACGCACATTACTTTGCGGTTAGTGCGGTGGGTAAAGATCAGGTCGACTCGTACGCCGCGAGAAAGAAAATGAGCGTTTCAGAGGTGGAGCGATGGCTTGCTCCGGTGCTGGGTTATGATCCAAGTCGCGCTTGAGAAACAGACAAGGAGACAAGGAGACAAGCAAAGACAGACAAGGAGACAGGGAGACGAGCAAAGACAGACAAGGAGACAGGGAGACGAGGAGAGAAGAGAGGATCAGACGCCTTCAGGATAGGGGACCGGAACCAGCTGATCCGACCCGGAGAGCGTGTCTTCCTGCCAAAGGGCAAGGAGTTTTTTAGCGATGAGCCCAGGCCGGCCGTTGCCGATCGCATTGCCATCCCATTGGACCACAGGCGCCACTTTGATCGAGCTGCCAATAAGCATCATTTCGGCAGCCTCGCGTGCTTCAGCCAACGAAATATCGCCGATGCGAATGTCCTTCAACTCCCTACTCTTTACGAGCCGTTCGGCGAACTCAAGCACGCGCAGAATCGTGATGCCGGAGAGTATCGCGTCAAAGCGAGGATGGCGGAACACCCCGTCCCTGGTCACGAAGGCAACATTCATGTTTGATGCTTCCGCGATCATGCCGCGCTGGTCGACGAAGATGCCGTTGTCGGCGCCGCGTTCATTGGCCTCGAGCACAACGAGGACATTCGGCAGATAATTCGTCGATTTGGTGCGGGCGAACAGCGGTGGCTTAACCGGGATGGTGCTGGTGACAACTTTCATCCCTTCGGTGTAATAGCGTTCCGGATACGCCTCCTGCTCAAAAACGATGACGTAGAAGCTGCTGCCGACGCACTCCCCGGGTCCCAGCCCGAAACCTCCTGGCCCCGCCGAAAGCCAATAACGCACAGAGCCGTCGCGCCTTCCGCCGGCGGCAACGGTGTCCAGAATAATGCGGCGCAGTTGCTCACGAGCGTAAGGAGGGTCGATGCGCGCCAGCGCCGCTGAACGCAGCAGCCGGTCCAGATGGGGATCGAGCTGATAGAGCATGCCGTGGACCAGCGTTGCGGTATCAAAGACAGCATGGCCACGATGCGCCATATGATCGTCGAGGGGCAGCACCATCAGCGCGGGCTCGGTGACAATGGCGCCAAGAACACTCGAATACATCGCGTAAAAATGGGATGCTTTGGCGTGCACGGCGCGCCTCAGGCGAGCGACGCCCTCTTCGAGGGTTAATGTCGGTGTTCTTGTCACGCCAGGACTCTAGCGCGGACTAAAATCAGCTGTCCAATTCCGGTTTTGGCAGGACGACATGCGGAATCCCCTCTTCGGCCAGCTCGGCCCTTTCTTCCGAGGTCGCCGTACCATGAATCGGTCGTTCCTCGGCTTTGCCTTGATGAATTTGCCGCGCCTCTTGGGCGAATCGTGGCCCCACATCTTCGAAATTTTCTTTGATGTAATGATGAACCCGGAGCAGCATCTCCTTGAATTCAACCGGTGACGGCGCTGGGGGCGGGGTCTTTGCCTGTCCTTCCTCGGCGGGCGGAGCCGCCTGCTTTTTGACGTGAACGGCGCACGCGTGGGGCAACTTCTCAATTTTGGTGCTGCCGCAGGTCGGACAGGAAATCAGCTGGCTTTCAGCTTGTTTCTGGAATTCGTCGTAATTTGGAAACCACCCTTCGAAGCGATGGTCCCGGTTACAGACGAGATTGTAAACGACCATAAGATCCCTTTGACTGAATCATTAAGTTCGCTAAGCTCTCTTGTCAAGGGTCGCCTGTTTTCGGCCGTCGCCCTGGACGTACCGGTCAAGTATAGCAGAACTTTGTTCGGGGTCCCATAATTGAAGCACCGACCGCACGTGCTAAGATCGTCGTCGATGTCACAGGAACTGGCCATCAGAATCGTTCGCAAGATGGGCGACGTGGCGCGCGCCGATTGGGATGAGCTGGTGGGGGACGGCTCGCCCTTCATAAAATGGGACTGGCTCGATAGCTTGGAACGGACGGGTTGCGTCAACGAATCGACAGGTTGGCTACCGCATCACCTGATTGCGGAGCAACAGGGTAAAATCGTCGCGGCCTGTCCCATGTATCTCAAGCTCCACAGCATGGGAGAGTTCGTTTTCGACTATGAATGGGCCGAGGCGGCCCACCGTCTCGGACTACGCTACTATCCCAAGATGCTCGTCGGCGTGCCGTTTACGCCGGTGACCGGGTACCGTTTTCTTACGGCTACCGGAACCGACCGCCCACAGCTGGTCCGCCTGATGGGGCAAGCGCTTGCCAGGATCGCGGTAGACAACCGGAGTTCCTCGGTGCACGTGAATTGTTGCCTGCTGGATGAACAGCAAGCGCTGCAGGAAACCGGTTTCCTGCAGCGGGTAGGGCTGCAGTTTCATTGGCAAAATCGCGGGTTCGGTTCTTTCGAGGACTATCTGGGCAGCTTTCGTAGCGACCGGCGGAACAAGATCAAACGCGAACGACGCGAGATGGTGCGCCAAGGAATTGCCATCCGCGCTCTCCATGGCGGCGAATTAGCCCCGAGTCATCTCCGCACGATGTTTCGTCTCTACAAGAGCCACATCGATCGGCTCTATTATGGCCGTCAGTATCTGACGCGGGAGTTCTTCGACCTGATATTGCAGCGCTTCGCCGATTATCTCTGTTTGATCTTTGCCGAACGGGACGGGCGGATCATTGCCGGAACGTTCAACGTGCGGGGCGCGAATGCGTTGTATGGCCGCTATTGGGGCGCCTTCGAGGACCTGCCCTTTCTCCATTTCAACGTTTGTTATTACTCCGCCATCGAGCATTGCATCGGCAACCGGTGGGAGCGATTTGAAGCCGGCGCCGGCGGCAGTTTCAAGCAACTTCGGGGTTTGGATCCCGAGCCCACCGCCAGCATGCATTACGTCGTCGATGCAAAATTTCGTCAGGCAGTGGCGCGTCACCTCCAGCAGGAGCGGGCACTGGTGCGGCAAAAACGCGCCGTTCTGCTCGAAGGCAGCCAGCTCAAGCGCGAGCACGAAGAGCCGTAGCAAACACAGCTCCGGACCGTTTCCTTGACAGGCCAGGGGCTTTCCATTAACGTTTGCTGGGAGTTGGACCTTGCGGCTGTCCTGGAAAAATATCGCTGAACCCGTCATCTTCTTTGCCGCACTCCTGGTGTTGTGGGAAATTCTCGTCGAGCTCATTAAGGTCCCTGTCTTCATCCTACCTCCGCCGCGAGACCTCTGGACCGCCCTCATGAACAAACTGCCGATTCTCGGCAATCATGCTTTTATCACGTTTATTGAAGCGTTTGGCGGTTTTGTTTCATCTTTGGTCCTGGGTGTTGGTTTCGCCATCTCCGTAGTCTACTCGCGTCATCTGCAAAACACGATCTATCCGCTCATCGTGATTCTCTACGCCATGCCCAAGAGCGCTTTCGCGCCGCTCATGGTGATTTGGGTCGGCTATGGTTTGATGTCCAAGATCGCCATCGCCTTTCTGGTGGCGTTCTTTCCCATCGTCGTAAATACCGTCGTCGGTCTCAAAGAAGTCGAGCCGGAGCTATTGGAACTGGCACGCATCAATCGCGGCTCGCAGTTCGATGTTTTCAAGAAAATCCGCTTGCCCAACTCTCTGCCCTACATGTTCGCCGGTATCAAAGTCGCCATCGTGCTTTCGGTTACCGGAGCGATCGTGGCGGAGTTCGTCGCCGCCAACGAAGGGTTGGGCTATTTGGTCTTACAGGCCAATTACAGCTTGGACACCGCCTTTGCGCTCGTGATCCTACTCATCCTGGCGGTCTTGTCCTTGGGGCTTTTCTGGATGATCGAACTCCTCCAGAGGAAGCTGGCCCCCTGGAGCGCCGCGGTTCGTGAAGTCGAAGGTTCGTTCTAAATCCGGGAAACGGAGGATTTCAATGAGACGTGAAAACAGACAACGCTCGATCGTTTTCAGGGTCATGTTTTTCGTCCTCGTGGTTGCTATTGCGAGCTTGGCTCACAGGGGTGAGGCCGGAGCCGCGCAGTCAACGAGCGCAACGATCAAGTTGGACTTCATTATCGGTGGCAAGCATGCGCCGTGGTTCGTGGCGCTTGAGAAAGGTTTTTATGCCAAGAGAGGCTTGGCCGTCACCATCCAAGCGGGCTCTGGTTCGGCCGACACGGTCCGCACCATCGCTGCCGGAGGCGCCGATTTGGGCTTCGCGGATATGTCTACGACTATTGTCGCGAAATCGCGGGGAACGCCGGTCCAGACAGTAGCACAGTTCGGCTACGTTCCAACCACTATCATGTGGCGCGAAGACACGGTTATAAAGAAATTGAAGGACCTGGAAGGCAAATCTTGGGCCATTAGCCCGGGGCAAGCCCAGTGGTTTTTAATGCCCGCCTACTGCCGCATCAATAAGATCGATTACAAAGCCATTCGCATCCAGGAGACTGCGGCACCGCTACAACCAGCGGCGCTCGTGGCCAAGAGAGCTGACTTTATTGTCATGTACCGCGCCTCCAACGATGAGGTGGCGGAGTTGGCGGCAACCAAACAAGGGATGACGCTTAATAGGATATACATGAAGGACACGGGTCTCGATATTTACGGCAGCGGATTAATTGTCAAGGACGACGACGTGAAGAAACGGCCTGAGTTGGTGCGCGCCTACGTGGAAGCGACCATGGAGGGGCTCCGCTACAGCCGCGACAACCAGGAAGAGTCGCTGCGGATCTTACTCAAACACAAGCCGGAGCTGGACCAGTACCTAACAACTGTGCAACTGAAGAATGCCCTTACCGAGGTGTTCCTTCCGCCGGAGTCCATTCAATCGGGCATGGGTTACATGAAGCCGGACATCATGGAGAAGACGGTTCGGGTCGTCAATGAGTTCTTCGATGTGGCGCGGAAAGTTTCGGCGAAGGAAGTTTTCACCAACCAGTTTATCAAGCGATAAACGGAATTCATTCCCCCAGGGTGCGAAGTGACGCCCCTGATCGCTGTCCAAGAGATCTCGAGGACTTTCACGAGCGACTTGAAGGTCGTCAACGCTTTAGAACGAGTCTCGTTCGAGATCCAAGCAGGCAATTTCGTCTCCATTGTCGGTCCGAGCGGTTGCGGTAAAAGCACCCTGCTAAAAATTATTTCAGGCCTTCTA
>DASTOD010000741.1:0-4361 GCA_035762645.1 Binatia bacterium
TAGTCTGTGTAATGGTATCGTCTCTTTTAACCTCGTAGGCACCGGCCAACGCGGCACTATCGGCGGCCGTCTGCATCTGGCGCTTGTGCTGATACAAGAACCCGCCATCCATAGCCAGCGCCAGGAAGCCAAGCAGGATGACTATAAGAAGGCTGGTCCAGACCAATACCTGGCCGCGATCATTTCCGTAGAGCCGATGTCTCATAAGTTTGCTCCCGCCCTTCAGGATAGCTTGGGCTTATTCTTTGGCTCTCTCGCAAATCATGAAGCACGTATGGTGCCGCCATAGCCAGAGTCGGAATCGTTGAAAACTGTGGCAAAACGTCACTCAACGTTACTCCAAGCGAGATCGGCAAGTATGATGAAATGTCAGTAGTGACAAACCGTAGTCACTTATCGGCAAAACCGGGACACTTCCCACCCAACTCCTGGGGGGAAGAACCACAGAGGCATTAAGCAGAAGATGCGCCATAGGCAAAAACTTACAACCTATGCCTAAAGACATACAACTAACCAAAGATATATTTTGCTCTATCTAAGGATATAACCTGAGGAACGCCTACAATCTCCTCCTGCTGACCGTAGTCGATTGCCGGTAAAGTTCTCCTGTTTGTTTCCAGGCTGTGACAAAAACCGTCACTAGGGAAAAAACTTGGCATGAATAACACTGGTAAGTTCTCGATCTAGCAGCTTTAGCGGCTTGGCTTGCCGGTTGCCTTCATACACAAACCATGAACCCCAATTGGAAATCCCCACTCCCGCCCGACATGTCAGCGACCAACAACCCAGGCGAAAAGGCGCTGCTACGGCAGCTGTCCGAATGCTCCGGAAGTGAAGAACGTGCGGAACTGTTGTGGCAGCTAGTGAACTTCTATCTCTATGAAGCCAAACGACAAGATCTCGCAATCGATCTCCTCAATCTTATGATCCAAGAAAGTGTGTGAATGCAGACCGGACGGCCTTTTGTTGGGCCGCCTTAGGACAGATAGCGGAAGACGAGGAGAATTGGAACGCGGCAGTTTCACACTACCTGAAAGGCTTGGCCATAGCCCCATCCGACTCAACAACGGCTTATTTCCTAAACAACAACGCCGGTCACTGTCTCAACAGGCTCGGCCGCTACTCGGAGGCAGAGCGCTACTGCCGTCGAGCGATCGAGATTAACCCGAAACTTCATTACGCGTACAAAAATTTAGGCATATCGCTGCAAGGCCAAGGGGATGTCGTTGGCGCTGCCTGGGTATGGATCGACGCGACAAAGGCAAATCGCGCCGATCCTCGGGCCTTCTTTTTACTGGAGAAACTTGTTCATGATCGGCCGGATTTACTGGCCAACTGTAGGTGGATCACGCAACAATTTAGTGAACCCAGGAGCTAGCATACGAGTTTCCGTAATCACCGGCACGTTTAAGCATATACCCGGCACGCGGCCGGGCGGAGAGCTTGATAGATATGAAAACGCTTAACGATACAAAAGGGACGGCATTAGTAATGGTCTTGATGATCACGATGCTCCTTTTATCTATGAGTGGAGCCGCTCTCCTGTTCAGCGGCATGAATCTCAGGACCACGGCCAATTTCAAGCAGCGAAACTCGGTATTCCACATTGCCGATGCCGGGATCAATCATGCCTGGCAGGAGCTGGCCAACAATGACGGCACCAATGATTGCACCGCCGTTTATGCGAACGGGGGGCCAACCCTCTGGTCTCCAACATGAGCTTTGGCGGAGGGAGCTATACCGTTGTTGCAACCCCAACCGGAGCGAATATCAAGCTGACCTCCACCGGTTGTATTCCCAGCGCTAACCCCTGCCCTGCCGGCAGCGTCAAGGCCGTCATCGAGGGGATAATCCAAAAGGCAATTTTGCCGCCTACGGATGCGATAACGAATGTCGGCAATCTCAGTCTTACCATCAGCTCAAGTATGAAACTGACCGGGTCATGCGGAAGCCTGCACACCAACGGCGCGCTTACGATCAGCGGCAATGCCGGCGCTGAGAGGGCAAATGGATTTACGAGCTCAGGAAGCATGGACGTCTCAGGCAACCCTTGCGTTGGCCACTCCGGTTGTGGAACCGGTTCACCTCCGTCTGAATATGTGATCGACACCAACTCAGAAAAGGATGCCTATGAGGCTGCAAACCAGAACAAGTCCCCGAGGCTGCAAACCAGAACAAGTCCCCCAAAACCCTCCCCGCGATCAATCCGGCGGACTTCGCGCAAAAGGTGGTCAATCTCGGACTGCTTGGCAAAGGGTACATATTAAACAATGACGGTAAGATCACCGTGGGCGGTACTTGCGGATCAAACGGACTTTGTGAAGGTGGAATTGAACTGATATGGCCTGCGACGCCTGCCGGTTGGGAGTGGGATGGGACTTCCTGGAAGGTACCCAGTGACAGCGCAGCCAACGGCGTGTTCTATGCAGAAACGCCCGTATACGTAAGCGGGAGTCCGGGAACGACCAGCTCGCCCTGGGAGGCTACGATCATCGCGCGTGACTCGATCGAGTGGAGCGGCAATCCCGTGACCAAACCTTTTAACCCGCCAAGCGATCCGGAGCTGCAGTATATCCACGTCGTCACCGGTAACGATCTAAAGGTCAACGGTAACATCGGTATGGTCGGCCACGAGGGCGCGATTTTGGTCCATCAGCAAATCGGAGTGAGCGGCAATCCCACCTTCTATGGGTTTGTTCAGGTAGGAAACGGGAATCCCACATGGTCTGGAGATCCGTTTGCATCAAACACGAGCGGTAAAAACCATTATGACACGTCTGAGTTTTCCGGAGAGGCGAAAATCGCCTATAGCTGTTCGGCTAACTGCACGCATGCCGCGTGTGGCACGGTATCAGCGAAAATGGTCCCCGGCAGCTGGCGCGATGTTTTCTAATGGAATGCGCGTAAACACGAGAGCGTCTAACGGGCCTACTGTTTGGGGATCTCGCGCTGGGTGCCTTATCACCGAAGAACAAATGATCCGACCCAAATAGGAGCCAGCTAGGTTTTGCTTCCAATGACTGGCGCTTTTTTGTCGAGCCAGTCCATCGTGTATCGCCACGCAGCAGCTTCGGCGTCTTGGCTCGTCTTAAACACTGGCAGAGTAGTATACCCGCTGAATCCTTTAGGGCGAGGTTTTATCGTTGTCGAGCCACGCCAGTGGCCCAATTTCTCGCGAGCCGTTATCTCGATTTCGTATCCGTTGTGAAATCGTTTCATTGACACAAATCGATTTTCCCCAGGGGCAATCTATCGGTTGTGAATGAGATACGCTCCAGGCGGCACTTGTAATTGGAGCGTGTAACAGTCTCCCGGTGGTGGTTGCTGTCCCGGAGGCCGGTCAGGATACCAAATGCGGCATTTGCCGGGAGGTGGAAGATGTCCCGGTGGGACGTTTGCGTACGACGATTGTGGACCGTCCACGACAACACACCCATTGGTCAGCACCAGGGCTCCCAAAATAATCGGGAGAATTGCGGATTTCATCAAAGCGACCATCTCCTTTTGACGAGCATGTTTTTAATACAGGCAAGTCACAGGCCAATGACCAACGTACAGTTCGACCTCGTTAAAACGGCGAAAACTTACCTGGAGCATCCAAAGCACAGACTTAGCGATGAGACAACCGTGTACAGACGAGAGGAGCCGGCAATCGAAACGAAAGAAACGACACAGGATTTGAGACTCTCTTAAGCATCCTCTAACGCAATCGAATTTCCCCTTTGCCATTACTTTGCCACTAGCCCAAAAGCTGCGGAAAACGAATGTGATCCAGTGGGGCAAATTCATTTTAACGCTTAATGACGAGCCGTTCGCCGCTTGCGCTTCGCAACTCGCGCAGAGCTCTTAGCGCGGAGAGCGGAGCGCAGCAAGTGAACGATCGCCTCATCCGCCTCGTCGCTCCCGCCTTGGGGGAAAATTTCGGCGGGGCCGTCAAGGCCGAAAAGCCAGCGGACGATGGCGCTTGGCACTTGGGTTTCGAGTGTCGAGGTTCGGGTCTCGGGTTCTATTCATCACCGCCTTGGTTGCGGCCGCCGGGCACCACTCAGATGAGTGGCTTGAATTTTTTGCAGGGAAAGTCCTTTTTGTAGGCTTGGTAAGTTTCGGGCGAGTCGAGCTCGAACTGCTTTTCGTCGAAGCGGTTTTGTTTGCCGATCTCGATCAACAGGAGCTTTTCGATTTGAGACGATCTCCCCGATCGCCCGGCTCATTCCCACGGTGGTTCTTGAGCCGCGTGCTGCCCGGCGATTTTTCCGGCGACAAAGCATTCTGTAATATTGCCCGCCTCCAGATAGAGATGACCGTAGATGGAGCTGATCTCGCCCGCGACGTAGAGGCGCGCGATCGGCTGCTTCATGGGA
>DASTOD010000742.1:0-15839 GCA_035762645.1 Binatia bacterium
CGATGGGGCGGAGTGTAGGGGCAATGATTGAAACAGAGCTTGCATTGATAGCAGAGATCGGTGACTTGCTTGAAGTCGGCTTTGCCCAGTTTCTCGGCATCGCCGTCGACGGATTCCTGATCGAGCCGGACGAACAGATCACTGAAGGACGGGCATAAGTTGTAGCAACGACGACATCCGTTGCAGATATCGAAAACGCGCTTGAGTTCGCCCTCGACATGCGACTCGTCCCAGAAAGTTTTATTTTCCGTATCCCAGCTCATCGGTCGATTTGGCAGGGGCTGGGCGCACCCAACCCCTGCCCTTTCAATGCAGTTAGCTGGCGGCGTCGGCAGGTTCCCTGCCGGCGATCTTCTCCAGACCCTTGCTGAATCTACCGGCGTGCGACTTTTCGGCTTTCGCCAACGTTTCAAACCACTCGGCCAGTTCGGCGAAGCCCTCATCACGTGCGGTTCTAGCGAAGCCCGGATACATCTCGGTATATTCGTAGGTCTCACCCTCGACGGCGGATTTGAGATTCTTTTCCGTGCTGCCGAAAGGGACGTCAGTAACGGGATCACCAACTTCCTTTAGGAAATCCAGGTGGCCGAAGGCATGGCCCGTTTCAGCTTCGGAGGTGTCCCGGAAAAGTCCGCCCATATCGGGATAGCCTTCGATGTCCGCGACCCTGGCGAAGTAGAGATAACGCCGGTTTGCTTGCGACTCGGCCGCGAAGGCATTCTTTAAGTTTTCGTGACTTTTTGAACCCTTTAGACTTTTTGCCATAAGTATTCTCCTGATTATTATTGATAATTGTTACTGTTAGTAGAACGCATGGGCCTTGTCAAGACCTAGGTTTATTTTTTTAAACCGGACTGTTCTGTTATTTGTCTCAAACCTGAACAACGGAGGTTACCCTTCTAGTTTCTGCTTCCTGGTTTCTGGTTTCAGGTTTCTGGTTTCTGGATTAACTTGAAACGAGAAACTGGCCCCATGATTCACGGACGGTCGAAAAATACCGAGACTGTGTTCCAGCCGACGGGCGCGAACCCTTTCCAGCCGCGGTCAATCCGAAGAGGTGAGCGCGGTACAGATACTTGGATGCCAGCCGTTTGTGAAAAGATGCGGGAGGAAAATGCTAACCCATGGGACGGTCCGACCGTATTGATCGTAAGCGGGGCCTGGGTGAGCGATTCTGACCCGCCTGCAACTTGAGAAACTCTTGAGTCGTTTTTTTGTACGTTCTTAGGATAGCTTGTGCCTTGTAGGCCGCCGCCCGATCCACTCCAACAGTGGCTATTCCCGCGCTCGCGCCTGAACTCAACCTGCACGTGCCTGTGACCGCGGCTTCCAAGGCTTGCCCCGTCGGCCTGGCTGCGATGAGAGGAAAGCCGGGTCGATACGAAAGCCGGCGCACCGAGACGCTACGCTGTCAAAGAGCAGCGACATGGCAGGTTAGCCACCGTGACCGGGCGCTTGAGAATTCAGGGTACGCCTACTTCACGGCGGCTGACGGTGCAAGAGATCTCAGGAGGTCGGTGCGACTGGATAAGAGAGGCAGAGACCCATTGCGCCGGCTTGAGGAGCGGCCCGGCTTTCTCTAACCTGAAACCCGATGAATACTCCGGGCTGGAAACTTGAAACCGAATGAATCGTTCGACACGCTGTCGTTAGCAAGCTAAAATAGCGAGGTTCAATCTTGCCGTTTTTCCCAAAGCATAACGTTTCAACTGTTTGTAAAGGAACTGGGCATGATCTCGATCGACGAATTCCGCAACATCGACCTTAAGGTGGCCACCATAAAAAGCGCGGAACCGCATCCCAATGCCGACAAGCTGATGGTGCTCCAGATCGATCTCGGCGGAGAGCAGCGCCAGATCCTCGCCGGTATAAGAAATCACTACAGCGCCGAGGAGCTAGTCGGCCGCCAGATCGTAGTTGTCGCCAATTTAGAGACCGCCAAGCTCCGGGGCATGGAAAGTCAGGGCATGCTGCTCGCCGCCTCGGATGAGGGTCGAGTCGTCATTCTCTCGCCGGACAAACCGGTGCAAGCCGGCGCCAAAGTGTCTTAGCCATCTGAGGAATCGGAATCGGGCACATGTTGACTCAGCCCAAAGGACGACCCACCTTTTGTGTTACCGATCTCGATGCTCTTTGCTGGAACTTCCGTCAAATCAAACAGAAAGTCGGCCCAAAAGTAAAAATCCTATCGATGGTCAAAGCCAACGGTTATGGCCACGGCGCTCCAGCCATTGCCTCAGCATTGGCGGCACAGGGAAGCGATGCTTTCGGCGTGGCGACGCTCGAGGAAGGAATAGAGTTGAGGCGGGCGGGCATACGCGAGCCCGTCATGATTCTGGCGGGCGCTTACGTGGAACAGCTCGATCAGTTTCTTACGCATCAATTGACTCCTGTGGTACACGACATCGAGAACTTGAAGCAATTGGAAGCAGCGGTTCAGCGGCGCGGCGCGACCCTTGGCGCGCACCTGAAAATCGATACCGGGATGGGCAGGCTCGGGTTGCTCCCCGCGGAGATGGATTCGTGGCTGCCCGTCATCAAGAAGCTCAAGCGGCTCAAACTCGAAGGCGTATTCTCGCATTTCTCCCACGCCGAAAGCGTCCAAGGCGACTACACACAAAAACAGCTGGAAATCTTTCAGAGCGTCGTCGCGCGACTCCGTAACGACGGCCTTTCACCGCCTCTCGTTCATCTCGCCAACAGCGCGGCGACCATTACCCTGCCGCCGGCCTACTTTGATATGGTCCGCCCGGGTATCATGCTGTACGGCGTCTATCCATCGCCGGAAATGGCTCATCAGATTTCGTTAAAGCCCGTGCTCTCATGGAAGACACGGATCCTGCAGCTCAAGAAAGTGCCCGCCGGCACGAGCATCAGTTACGGGCAAACTTTTGTCACGACGCGGGAAAGCCTGATAGCCACTCTTCCGATCGGCTACGCTGACGGCTATCCACGGCTTCTTTCGAACCGCGGCGAAGTGTTGGTGAAGGGCCAGAGAGCTCCGGTCGCGGGCAGAATTTGCATGGATTTGACTATGATCGATGTTACCGATATACGGGAAATACAGCAGGGAGATGAGGTTGTTCTCCTCGGCCGTCAGGGTGACGCTGTGATTTCCGTCGACGAGATGGCCGCCTGGTCAAATACAATCTCGTACGAGATTCTCACTTCCATCAGTACTCGAGTTCCCCGCATACATCACCGTTCGTAAGGGAGGATTACCGGCAGTGGGCAGGATTCAAAGAGCCCTGATCAGCGTGTCTGACAAACAGGGGATCGTGGAGTTTTCCCGGGCTCTGGCGGACTTGAGGGTGGAAATTATTTCCACCGGCGGAACGGCATCGTTGCTGCGTGACAACAAGATTCCCGTCAAAGACGTTTCGGAAATCACCGGCTTTCCGGAAATGATGGATGGCCGAGTGAAGACGCTGCATCCGAAGATTCATGGCGGCATTCTTGCCTTGCGCGATAATCCGGAACATGCGGCCAAGATGAAAGAGCATGGGATCGCGCCGATCGATCTGATCGTGGTCAATCTTTACCCTTTCGATGCGACGGTGGCGCGTGGCGCCTCCTTCGAAGAGATCGTTGAAAATATCGACATCGGCGGTCCGGCCCTGGTGCGGGCGGCGGCTAAGAATCACACTCACGTCGGCGTGATTGTCGATCCGCGGGATTACGATTCCATTGTGACCGAACTGAAAGAGCACGAAGGTTCGCTGACTCCGGAGGCTCGCTTTCGTCTGTTTTGCAAAGCGTTTCAGCATACGGCCCGTTACGACGGCTCGATCTCGAACTATTTCGCCTCGCTCGATGAAAATAAAATGCCGCGGCCCTGGGGGCAAACCGTCAACATCCAGCTCGACAAAATTCAAGATATGCGGTACGGCGAAAATCCGCATCAACGAGCCGCCTTTTACGCGACACAGGGGGAGACGGGACCTTCCATCGCCCGGGCCAAGCAAATTCAAGGAAAGGAATTATCCTTCAATAACATACTGGACGCCGATGCCGCTCTCGCTACCGTGCTGGAGTTCTCGGACATCGCCGCGGTCGCCATCAAACACAACAATCCCTGCGGCGTGGCGCTCTCAACAAAATCGCTTGCCGAGGCTTTTCGCAGAGCCAAGGCTTGCGATCCGGTTTCGATTTTCGGGGGTGTCATCGCTTTCAACCGGACGGTGGACGAAGACACGGCGAAAGAGCTCAAAGATATCTTTTTGGAAATTGTCATTGCCCCGACCTTCACACCGGAGGCTAAGGCAGTGCTTTCCTCGGCGAAGCGGCTGCTCAATATCCGCCTTCTGGAACTTGATATGAGCCGACCGCAGACCGGCGGCTATGATATGCGCCGCGTCCGCAGCGGGGTTTTGCTTCAGGACTGGGATACCGGATCGGTGGACGTGCGGAACTGCAAAGTCGCGACTGAGAGAAAACCGACCGAGGAAGAATATCGGGCCCTCGATTTCGCTTGGCGGGTTTGCCGCCACGTGAAATCCAACGCGATCGTTTTTGCATCTCCCGATCAGGTGCTGGGTCTCGGCGCCGGTCAGATGAGCCGGGTCGATTCGGCCCGGATCGCGGTCATGCGCGCCGCAACCCACGGTCTCGATCTCAGCGGCTCGGCGGTGGCGTCGGATGCGTTCTATCCTTTTCGGGACGGCGTCGATGAAGCAGCGAAGGCGGGCGCCAAAGCCGTCATTCAACCGGGAGGTTCGATTAAAGACGAAGAGGTTATCGCCGCCGCCAATGAGCACGGCATGGCGATGATTTTCACCGGCATGAGGCACTTCAGACATTAATCGAGGATAGAAGATTGAGAATCGAGAATGGCGATCCTCTATCTTCCATCTTCGATCTTCAGTGGTAACGTTTGCAGTCGCTATGAAAGTCTTGGTGATCGGCAGCGGGGGGCGCGAGCATGCGTTGGTCTGGAAGATCAGTCAAAGCCCCAAGGTCAAAAAACTCTACTGCGCCCCTGGCAGCGCAGCCATCGCTGAAGCGGCCGAGTGCGTCGCCATCGGCCCGGATCGGATCGAGAGACTCGCCGATCTGGCGGAAAAGGAAAAAATCGATCTTACGGTCGTTGGACCGGAACTGCCGCTCACGCTCGGCATAGCCGATCTCTTTGAAGCCCGTGGATTAAGAATTTTCGGCCCGAACAAAGCCGCCGCACAGCTGGAAGGCAGCAAAGCTTTCGCCAAGGAAGTTCTCAAGGAAAACGGGATTCCCACTGCCTCGTTTGCATCCTTCACCGATGCGCCTTCGGCCAAGCGATGTATCGCCCAGCAGTCGCCGCCTTACGTTATCAAAGCCGACGGCCTGGCCGCCGGTAAAGGCGTCGTTATCTGTCTCCGCCGGGATGAGGCGGAAACCGCCATCGACGACATTCTCGTGCGCAAAAGCTTCGGACCGGCAGGCAGCAAAATGATCATAGAAGAGTTCCTCGAGGGCGAGGAAGCATCCTGTATGTTCCTCACCGACGGTGATCACATTCTTTCACTGGCCTCTTCCCAAGACCACAAACGGGTCTTCGATAATGACGCCGGCCCCAACACCGGCGGGATGGGCGCATACTCCCCGGCGCCGGTGATAACGGCAACGATGCAGGCTCGGATCTTGAATGAGATCCTCCATCCACTCCTCGTCGGATTAAAAAGAAGAGGGATTCGTTATCGGGGTGTGATCTATGTCGGTCTGATGGTCACGAAAGAAGGCCCCAAGGTCTTGGAGTTCAACGCCCGCTTCGGGGACCCGGAGTGCCAACCGATCATGATGCGGCTGAAAAGCGATCTTGTGCCCCTACTGGAGGCCACCCTGTCAGGAACACTACATCAAGCGGAAGCGCTCTGGTACGACGATGCCGCGGTTTGCGTGGTCTTATGCTCCCGAGGATACCCGGGCGCGGTCGACCAGGGCGACGAGATTCACGGGATGGATAAATTGAAGGATTGGCAAAAGGGCTTCGTCTTTCATGCGGGGACGGCGAAGAAAAACGGCCGCTGGCTGACCGCCGGAGGTCGCGTGTTGGGAGTGACGGCGCGCGGAAGCGACATCGCGCAAGCCGTGAAGGAGGTTTATCGCGCCGTCGATCAAATCTCCTGGAACGGGATGCATTACCGCAAAGACATCGGCCGGAGGGCGTTAAAGTAAGTCTCGGGTCTCGAGTTTCGAGTTTCGGGTTCCCTCCTCCCCAATCCGAAACCCGAGACGCGAGACTCGTAACCCGAAACACAAGATTTGCGGAGGACCTAAACGTGGCAAAAACGGCGGCCGAACCCAAGGTAGGAATATTGCTGGGCAGCGACTCCGATCTTGAGGTGATGAGGGAGGCTGAGAAGCGTCTCGACCACTTTGGTATCCCCTATGAGACACGCATCCTGTCGGCGCACCGCACCCCGGACAAGGCGGCAGATTACGCGCGCACGGCGGAACAGCGCGGCCTGGAGGTGATCATCGCGGGCGCCGGCGCGGCGGCCCACCTTGCCGGGGCTATCGCCGCGAACACGACGCTGCCGGTTATCGGCGTGCCGATCGATTCTTCGAGCCTCAAGGGAGTGGACGCGCTGCTCGCAACCGTGCAGATGCCGGCCGGCATTCCCGTCGCGACCATGGCCATCGGCAAGGCTGGCGCCGCCAACGCCGGAATCCTTGCCGCGCAAATCGTCGCCCGCAAGGACGCGAAAGTCTCCGCCAAGCTGCTAGAGTTTAAAAAGGAGATGGCGGCCGGTGTCGAGGAACGAGACCGAAAACTCCAGAGCGAAAAAAGACACGATTGAGAATTTCTCCGGCGCCGTTGCAGCGCTCCGGCGCGGCGATGTCATCGTTTACCCGACCGAGACCCTCTACGGCCTGGGCGCAGATGCATTTAACCAGGCAGCCGTCGAGCAGGTCTTTCGTCTTAAAGACCGCGATTCTCATAACCCGATTTCAGTCCTGATAGCGGATCGAGAAATGCTCCATGAGCTTGTGCCTCAAGTGTCGCCGGCGGCGGAAAACTTGATGGCGGAGTTTTGGCCGGGACCGCTGACGTTGGTTCTGCCGGCGCGTAAAGGCATTCCTAAGCCGCTGCTCAACGCTACCGGTGGCATCGGAGTGCGCATCTCCAGCCAGCCTATCGCCAGCCGGTTGGTCGAAGCGTTGCGGCGCCCTTTGACCGCCACCAGCGCCAATCCCTCGGGCAAAGAACCCGCCCGAACGGTTGAGGAAGCAAAGGGCTACTTTCGAGACGAGGTCAAGGTGTTCTTGGACGGCGGGCTCCTGAGATCAAAGCGAGGATCCACGGTAGTAGAAATGGTGGGTAAAACGATAAAAATCATCCGCGAGGGCGAGATCGCCGCATCCCAAATTCGGCATATTCTCGGCGACAAGAGGCGCTAGCTTATTTTCGATTTTAGATTGCCGCCCGGCTCGAATCGCAAGTCGAAATTTAGGGGCGCCCCCTTACCCCTGACGCCTCACGCCTAACCGCGACTCAGCGTTCGGTGCCGAAGATTTCGACTCGCTCGAAGGTAAAGTCCCCGCCGCTGTTCACGATCGCAAAGCCGTCGAAGAATTCCGCCGTGTTCCGGTCGACTGCCCGAAGAATCTCTTGCTCATCCAGGAGGACGAGGATATTCCCGTCGCGGTCGCGACGCCAGTCCAGGCTGTGAAATCTTCCATCTTCGAGGGACATCGGCACCTCGAGGCTCTGAATCAGGGACCAGTGGCCGGGAGACAGTCGAACGATGTCAAAGGCGGGGATTTGGCCTGGATTATAAGCTAGCCGATATCCCCAATTTCGATCACTTCCTCGATAGGGACCGAATTCCACTCGCGAGCCCTTGCTATTTTTATCTCCCGATGCCATGCGGACCCTGATGGCGAAGGTATTGTCCATGGCGATGGCGGCCGATATTTCCGCAGTCGAAGCGGAGTCTCTGAATCGCAAAGCAGCCGGCGCCAGACCCGAGTCACTTTTGCGGAAACTACTGAAAATATCGAGCGCCGTACTCTCTCGTTTGTTGTTCGATAGACTCGCCGCAAAAGGCGGAGGAAGTTCGACGATGCTGCGTAGCCCCGAACCGAGCACCACTTGAAAATTGCCACGATTGACCGTCCATGCGGGATTCTTGGCGTAATCGCCATCGCCGAAATCATCGAGGAACAACCTCACGCGCCACGGCCAATCATACCGGCGCACCAGATCCTTTAATTGATTGGACAACTCACGATCGGGATTTTCTTTGCGTTCATTGCGCTGAATGATCTCTTTCAGATGGTCGATAATCTCCAGCGTGCGGTTGTCTTCCGGCGAGGCGCGTCCTGACTGCGCGTGACTCACGATGGGGCTGAGGATAACCCAGCCCGCGACGATCAGACTTGGGATTTTACGGCTCATGGAAGTGGCGTCGTATATTACGCATGCGCTCGGACGGCCGTCAATAACCGACTCCGGACCGACTCCGGACCACGGGACCACGGACTACGTCGTCTGTCGTTTGTAGTCGGTGGTCGCTTCTGTCGCACCGTGCCGGTGTGCGTGTGGTACGGGAAAGCGACGGGAGAGGGAAGGGGTGAGGGTGAGAAGGACATTTGGGGTGCGCTTGACGACCGCAGGAGAGTCGTCCTATTTTACGCTGCAGTCAATTCAAGCTAACGCGAGGCGTCAGGCGTCAGGGGTAAGTCGCGAGCCCACAACAACGAGAGAACCATGCGCCATAAGCCATAGGCTATAAGCTATTTGTAAAGAACTCAGGGAAGGAGTCGAACCATGCGAGACGGATTTAAAGTCATCGATGCCGACCGGCATATTCTGGAGCCATCGGATCTCTACCAGAAGTATCTACCCGAAAAATTCAAGGATCGCGTGCGCCTCGCCGGGCCCAATCAGACGGTTCGTGAGGTGGATGGGAAGCCGGTATCGGATTCGGCGCAGCGGCCGGGCCGGGTCATGGAGGACTACGGCTATATTTTTTCCTCTTCTAAACGGTGGCGGGAAACTTTTGCGGACGCTTACGCGAACAAATTCGACCCGGCCTCCAACATCCGGGACATGGACCGGGAAGGGATCGACGTAAGCGTTCTATTCCCGACCATCGGCCTCTACATCATGTGGCGGGACGACATCGATCCTGAGCTCAGCGCCGCCATTTGCCGAGCCTACAACACCTGGCTGGCGGAGTACTGTGACTATAATCGAAAACGACTGCACGGCGTCATGCTGATTCCATTGCAGGACCCGGCGCGGGCCGTTCAGGAATTAAGATACGCCAGAGAAAAACTGGGTCTGGTTGGGATTTTTTGGCGGCCTAACAAGTTCTGCGGGCGCACCTTCGCGAGCCCGGACTACTACCCTATCTACGAAGCGGCGTCGGACCTGGGCGTCACTGTCTGCGTGCACGAAGGCGCGCGCACCGTGCTGCCTCAAGCCGGATCCGACCGCTACAGCGAATTCGGCCGGCACATCGCCTGCCATCCGCTCGAACAAATGCTCGCCTGTCTAAACTTCTGTGCCGATGGCGTACTGGAAAAATTTCCCAAACTTAAAGTCGCCCACCTCGAATCCGGCTGCGGCTGGGTGCCTTTTTGGCTCGAGCGCATGGACGAGCACTGGGAGCACGAGTCCCACGGCTCTGCCAAAACCACCAAAGAAAAACCCAGCTATTACTTCAAGCGGCAGTGCTGGGTCAGCTGCGAGGCCGGCGAAGAGTTCGCCCCCGTGTTCGTCGAGCACGTGGGTGACGATTACTTGATGATCGCCACCGATTATCCGCACAGCGACGCGATCGACAAGTTTCCGGACAAGACCGTCGGGGCGATCAGCAGCAACAACAAGATTTCTTCCGAGTCGCGCCGTAAAATCCTCTGGGACAATCCGACGAGAACTTACGGATTGGGGGCGTAGGACAATGGCCAGGTTTCGAGTCAAGTACTTCGGCAGCAACGATGTTCCCGTCGATCTGATCAAGCCGATTCTCGATGAGATCGACGCCGAGCTGGTGATCGCGCGGCCGGTCAGCGATGCGGAGATCGTTGAAGCGGGACGCGACGCGGACGCGATCATCATGCACGGCTCGGTCCCGTTCACCAAGCCAATCATCTCGCAGCTCAAACGCACCAAGGTCGTTTGTCGGACCGGCGTTGGCGTCGACCGGATGGATCTCGCGGCCGCCGAGGAGTTCGGCATAAAGGTTTGCAACGCCGCAGGCTGCAACTCGATTGAAGTAGCGGAGCAGACCATCGGATTGCTCATTGCTATTTCGCGCAAGCTCGTGCGCATGAACCAGTACGTGCGCGAAGGCAAATGGCGGCGCCACACGGCCGAACTGCACCGCTACCGCGGCCGCGTCTACCGGATCGCGGGACGCACGCTGGGTATCGTCGGGCTCGGCCACGTTGGACGGCAAGTGGCGCCGCGCGCCCAGGGCATGGGGCTTAATGTTCAGACCTATGATCCCTATCTCGATTCGAAAATCGCGGAAGGTATGGGCGTAAAGATGATCTCTTTCGACGAGTTGGTTCGAGCCTCCGATTTCATCAGCCTGCATGCCCCGCTGACGAACCAGACTCGAAAAATGTTCAGTGTGCCGCAGTTTAAAGCGATGAAAAATACCGCCTATCTCATCAACTGCGCGCGCGGCGGCCTGGTGGATTCGGAAGCCTTGTACGATGCGCTGGCAGCCGGGCAGATTGCCGGCGCCGCCCTCGATGTCACCGACCCGGAGCCGTTGCCCGCCGACCACAAGCTTCTCACCCTCCCGAATGTCATCGTCACCTGCCACACCGCCGCCAATTCGGACGAATCTTACATCGATTGCCAGACTCACGCGGCGAGAGAAGTCGCGCGGGTTCTAATCGGCCAACCACCCACCACAGAAGTCAAGGACCCCTGGCTGCTGGCCGAAGCCCAGGATCAGGGATTCGGCGGGGTATAGAACAGTATTCGGATTATTCATCGTGCTTCAGGTAAGGAAAGCCGGGCCGCTCCTCAAGCCGGCGCAATTCACTTCTGCCTGTTTTATCCAATCGCACCGAGCCTCCTGAGATCTCTTTAACCGCCAGCCGCCGTGAAGTAGGCGTACCCTGAATTCTCAAGCGCCCGTCACGGTGGCTAACTGCCATGTCCCTGGTCTTTGCTGTCAGCCCTGAGTTCATCTGCCGGTCGCCCGAAGACACCCCTCTCTCTTTCTCCCCCCGCGTACGGGGGGAGATGAAACGGGCGAGCCTTGGAGGCCGCGGTCACAGGGACGTGCAGGTTGAGTTCAGGCCCCGAGTGCGGGAATAGCCACTATTGGAGTGGATCGGGCGGCGGCCTACAAGGCACAAGCTTATTGACCGCGGCCGGAAAGGCTTGCCCTGTCGCTGGGAACACAGTGTGGGTGCTTCTCGACTAACCGTAACCGTGAATAATCCTCGGCTAAGCGCGCGAGCCGCCGTTCCAGCGAAGCAGGTTCAGGAATTCGCGCCGGGTTTTGGGCCCGTAGGTTTGGTAGTGCGGCTCGCGGTGCTCGCGATAAGCGATGCGCTCGCGGGCGACGTTATCGGCCCGGGTGTGCTTCTTCACTTCGTCGGCGCTAATTGCGTAGACCCGCGTCGCGTTCAGCCCAAAGATTTTGGCGCGCAGCGCCGGGGTGATCTCAGCGTAGCCGTGCTTCGCGCGCAGTTCGGGCGCGATCTGAAACGTGCGAAAGGCTTGGATCTGGTCCTGGGGCGAGCCGTACCAGATCGAATCGGTGCCCCAAAGCACATTGTTCTCGCCGCAATTTTTAATGAGCTTGCCGAGCGCATGCGCGGCGCTGTCGGGGTCGCGCATGAGGAAGCGCCACGTGCTGCCGAGCTCGGCGTAAACGTTACTGTTCGGCTTGACGTCGTTCTCGACCAGCGAGCGAATGAGCGTGTCGATGCCGTCGCCCGCGCCTCGCCCTGTGTACGCGCGCTCGGAAACGCCCGTGACGAAACCCGAGTGATAGACGAGGAAGCTCACATCCGGAAAGCGCTTCGCCACAACTCCGATATCGCTGCACTGGCTGTGTTCATAGGACTGTCTCCCGAAGGGCAGTCCTTTGTGCACGCAGATTACCTTGACGCCGAGCGCGCGCGCCTTTTCGATGAAGCGCGTGCCGACGGGATCGGACAGGAAAAAGCCTTTGCCGTCGACGCCCCATTGCGTGTAGGTCTTCCACGCACTCACCCTCCATCGCTCTTTCAGCTCATCCATGGACTCGAGATCGCCCGGCTGATTCGGGTTAACCCGGCCGTGAAGTAAGAGCCTGTGCGTGCCTTCCATGCGGTCCACAATTCGTCGCACCGCATCCGCCGCCTGGATCGTAAGCGGCTCTGAATCGCGGCGCGAGGGCACGAACGAAAGCACCATCATGTCGGTGTCGCTGTCGAGAAACACGTCTTTGACGAACTCCTCGGCTCCAAGGCAGTTGAGATGACTGCGCGCGCCGGGTTTGGCGGCGAGCCCGCAGGCCGCTTTGGGCGCCCACTTGAAAGCATCGGCGGGCGCGGTCTTCACCCACGCGCCGGTCGGATCGACGAAGTGCCCCTGCACATCGAAGATAAACTCACCCTTGCCGCCGGTCCTCGCTTGCGCGAGCTGGGGCTCGAGCGCGGCTTCGGGCTCCAGTTCGAAAAAGCCGCCAACCTTCCCTACTGCAGCGCTGGCACCATTGAACGCGAGCAACGTACTGGCCGCACCACAAGCCGAGATCAGAAAATCGCGGCGGCTAACACCCAAGCGCTTCGCGTTTTCGGCCGCCGCCTCATGGGCCAGGCGATTGCCGGCAATATTGGCCGGCGAGAGCGGAACGGGTGCGAATTCGCCGTTCGAAGTCGTATCCAACTTTATCGGCAGCCGCCGGCCCTCGGGATCATTTACGTGCTTCATGCAAGGAGTATAGACCATGCTTTGATGGCTAGCGAGCTGTATAGTCGCAATTATTCAGACTGAAACGGTAGTCTCAATGGGCAAGCTCTTCGGGAGTGGACACCAACTCTTGAATCAGATACTTTTTCCCGAAAACTCGGAGGAGGACAGCATGATCAACGTCGAAGGTGAAAAGATCGAAGTCATAGACGCGCATTCACACATGGGGGCACGCAAAAAACTCGCCATCCACCAGATTCCGCCGATTATGAAATTCATGGCGGAGGACATGCTGGAATCGATGGACGGGAGCGGGGTGGATGGAGTCGTCACTTTCGCGATCGGCATCGGCGAGCCTTCGGATTATCGAGAAACCAACCAATACATTGCCACTGCCATGAAACAACACCCCGGGCGCATTCATGGCTTCATGAGGCTGAGTCCCGGAAATGGCCCGAAGGACACGCTAAAAGTGCTGGAGGAAGGCGTCAAGCTCGGCCTCAAGGGAATCAAGATTCATCCGCTGATAGAACATTGTCCGGCGAACGACCAAGAAAAGGTCTACCCTCTCATGGAAGCGGCGCAGGCCCATGGCCTGGTCGTTCTCTTCCACTGCGGGCTGGGCGAAAACGCCAGCCCCAAACGGATCGGTGAGGTGGCCAGAGATTTCCCCGAGCTAAAAATCATCATGGGTCATTCCGGTCTGGTAGAGGGGGTGAGAGAAGTCATCGAGATCGCCAAGCGATGTGAAAACGTCCACATGGACAGCTCGGGCGTGGGATGGTTACCGTTTTTCTGCGAGTCCATCTCGTGGGCCGGTCCGGACCGCGTCCTCTACGGCTCAGACCATCCGTTTAATCCCATGGATTGGGAGATCGAAAAGATCGTCAAGCACGCCCAACGGCATCTAAAGCTCAAGATCGAAGATCTCTGCCTGATCATGTCCGGCAATATCAAACGGCTGCTGAAAATTACTTAGATTATTTGCCTGCTCGGGTGGCTTTCCAACTGCCGCCGGGCTTCATGGTTCCTTCCATCGTGTTGCCCGCGACGCGCCCGGTATACTGATTTCCACCGGCCGTAAAATTGATCTGATCGCCGTTCAATTTTCCACTTACCGGCAGCGTCTTATCGCCGGCTTTAAGGGTGCCGGAAACCATTTGGAAATTCTGCTTGAGCAGCAACTCTCCTTGCGCTACCCGCCACGACCCTTCTACCTTCGCGGGTACGATCCAGAGAAAGGCGGTACACCAATTCTCGCAACCGGCGGCCGTCGCGGTCGCGTCCGCCTTCCATTCGCCCATATCGAACGTATTCGATACGACCCGGATGCCCGGCCTGAGATCAAGGATCTTCGGGCGCAGTTTGAGGTTGATGCTCGATAACAGGAACATCGTAATCACGTCGGCCTTGGAAAAGTCGCTCTCGAAGAGATCGGCTTTGGCAAACGTGGCTCTGTCGCTCACGCCTTCTTTGGCGGCGTTGCTCTTGGACAGCTCAACCAGATCCGGATTGTACTCAATGCCGTGGGCGCGGGCGCCGCGTTTCGCGGCACTGATCACCGTACGTCCGTCGCCGGAGCCCAGGTCGATCAGGAAATCTTTTGGGGTCAGCTTCGCCAAATCAAGCATCCTATCCACCAGAGCCTGAGGCGTCGGTACCCAGACCACATCTTTACCTTCCTGGCCGACCTGCGGCTGGTAGTCTTGTTGTGCCGCCTTCGCTTGGGGAAGGCTGCAGGCGAGAGTGAAGCCTAGACATAGGGTCAACGATATCCTAATGAGCAAACGAGTGGGATTCATACTTGTCCTCCCGATGGTTATTTAGCAGTTCAACCCTCACCCTTTCCCTCTCCCTTTATAAAGGGCGAGGGAATTAGGAAACCCTTATCTCAAAACCCCACTGGTGTGAAGGCTGTCTGTTGTTGTATAGGTGAAAGGCTCTCGCCATCACGCCATAACTATGGAGTTATGACAACATGAACATCGACCTTCACTCGCACTTTTTTCCCATAGATGCCCTGGGGAATCCCGGCAGGTATGGGGATCAAGCGCCCAAAATCAAACTGGACGGCGGACGCTTGACCGTAACCTCCCACGGCGGCATGAGGGGCAACCTGAGTGAGGGCGCCTACCATGCGCCGGCACGCATCAAAGCGCTTGACGCCATGAGGATTGACCTGCAGGCGATTTCACCATCGCCGATCCTGTTGTTTTATTGGGCTGACCCGGCTGCCGCCGCCCATTTTTCCCGCTTGCAGAACGAAGCCATTCAAGCAATCGTCAAAAGCCACCCGGATCGGTTCGTCGGCTTCGGCAGTGTGCCGCTGCAAAATGTCTCCGCAGCCATTGAGATTGCGAAAGAGGCGAAAGCCATCGGGCTCAGAGGCTTGGAGATCGGCACCAGCGTTGGCGACAAAATGCTCGATGATCCGGTTTTCGAGCCCTTCTACGAGGCGGTTCAAGCCCTTGGCCTTTTGTTGTTTGTCCATCCCGTTGAGGATGGGATCGAGACTGAGGATCCATTGACTGGGATGCTCGGCAACGTTTTGCAGTTCCCGTTTCGGACTACACAGATGATCGAGCGGATGATCCTTAAGGGAATGTTCGAAAAGTATCCAAACCTTCGCCTTTGCCTGTCCCATGGGGGCGGCTTATTGGCCTTCAATATCTGGCGTCTCGATCACGCCTACGGAATTAGACCGGAGTTTAGAAAAAATATCGCTAGAAAACCCTCCGAGTATCTCGAGACAATTTACTTCGATTCCATCGTCCATTCGGTCGCAGCGCTACAGTACCTGATCCAAGTCGCCGGCGCCGACCGCGTGGTCATCGGAACCGACTATCCCATGGCCATGGGAGATTTCGAGCCGGTGCGAAAGATCGAGCAGTTGAATCTTGGCGACCCGGAGCGGCGCCAACTACTCGGCGGCAACGCCGCGCGAGCTTTGAATCTTTAAAACGAATGATGTAAAGGAGCTGTTCTC
>DASTOD010000743.1:0-14755 GCA_035762645.1 Binatia bacterium
ACGGGCTGGGCATGGGACTTTCCATCAGCCGCTCGATTATTGAAGCCCACGGCGGCCGGCTCTGGGCGGAGAACAATCCGGATACGGGGGCAACGTTCTATTTCACACTGCCGGTGCGATTTGTAGCGGAGAATCAGTAAAAAGTAATCAGCGAATCAGTGAACAGGCGCGTCATTCGCCCACTTTCATTGGACCAAGGTCCAATATACAGAATTGCTACCGTTCGCTAGGGTGACGGTAGCTATGACAAGCAACACGCCGCTAAGGGCAGATGCAGCGCCGCTCCGGGCGGTAGAGACAGATCGATGGGGAACATACATTGTTTCGTCGTAAATTGTCATCCGGGGTGGTGTCCTTTCTAACGGCACTTCTGCTGGCTGCCTGCGGGACGACCACTGTGACGCCGATGATTCGTCCCACCGGCGGGTTACCACGGCCCGACCGCGTGCTGGTATTCGATTTCGCCGTGACGCCTCAGGAAGCGGGGCTCGAAAGAAGCCCCCGGTTTGTGAGACAGACCGAAGAGGAGACTCGGGTTGGAAGAGCGGTTGCGCACGCGCTTTCGGTGAACCTCGTGAGAGAGCTTCGCAACCTCGGGATCGAGGCCTACCGCGCCAGTGAAACGTCCCCGCCTGGAGAGACCACCGCTTCAATCAGGGGAAGATTTCTGCGCACGGATCAAGGGGACAGCACCTCGGGCACACCGGTTGGTTTCGCTTTCGGCAGAGAAATACGGACTCATGTTCAGTTTTACCAGGGCTCGGGGCGCAATTTGCAGCTTGTGGGAGAGGGAGAAGCAACAACGCAAAGCAGCGTGAAACCGGGTACGGGTGCTACGCCGGATTTCGTTGAAGCGGATGCCCAGCGCACCGCTCGAGCGGTAGCCGAGCGCGTCGCCAGTTATTACCGACGCGAGGGGTGGATCAAATGAGGCGCCCTTTTTACTTTCTATTTCATCAATTTCATCATTTCAATATTCCATTTCCTTCCTGAGACACCGAAGACCTGAAACCTGTAACCCGAAACCTGAACCAACCATTCAGGGATCGAAGATCACAAAGATGAAGTGACGAGTGGCGAGGGCTAGGTCGTGGGACACCTCAACCGGGGGCGTGAATTTCTCGACCTACTCTCTAAGCACATCGCTGAGATCGGGATTTATCAGTTTCATCTCTTCGATCAGCCGCTGACGTTCTTTTTCCAGTTGATTGATCTGACTTCTCAGTTCACTCAGCTCTTTCTGCTTCTGTGTGTAGGGGGGCGGCGGATTTAACGCGGCAGGAGGAGAGGCGGCTTTATCTCCGGTGGGGAGTCCCTGCGCTCTGTACTGGGCGTCTCTTAATCTCGATAACAAATCTTCTTGGTGGCCGCGAAAGGCCTCTTCGCTGGTAAAGAAGTCTGGTTCAGGACCCACCACGCCTGTCGTCTGTGCAGCGTATCGTTCTCTGAGTTGCCGAAGCTTGTCAGTCACCTCCTTCAGTTTTGCCTCGAGGACTCTTTGTTTTTTTACTCGCTGCTGGGATAAGGTTTCTTCTGCACCCGGTGTTTTCCCTTCAAAAACTTGCGGAGTTGCCGCCATTTGTTTTGCTGCGGGTTGTTTGGTTGGAACAGGCGTGGATGGTTGAGGTTGTGTCAGATCTAGGGTGGGCCGTTCATCCCCGCCTTTCCGGATCGCTTGAATCTGGTCCTTGCCGACGCCGATCTTACCCCCGAAGCCGGGAAACTTGATCATCTGGTCTTCTTCGTGGTAATCCTCCACTACGATCCGGCCGCCATTCTTCAGGAGTAACGTGTAATCTGCCATGCCTCGCGGCACCGAAACAAAAACAAACAGAATCGTTAGAACGTAACGCATGGATTTTTTAAGTGCGCAAAAAGTGTACCGAGGATTCGCGGTTCGATGGCGGCAATTAAGATCTCGTCTTCGCGAATTTGAAAATTCGATGCCTTCAAAATTTGCGCCTTTGCAAAAAATTCTGATTTTCAAATTAGCGAAACGTTTACCTTTTTGTCAACACGACAGGTTTGTGCGTGATGGTCAATTTCGATACATGCGAAGGGCCTCTGCGGGCAATGAACTTGCGGCATTTTAATTTGTTAATCGTGGGCGTGCTGTGGGCGCTGTGTTCTTTTGTTGCCGTAAGCAGCGTACGAGGCGCGGACGTACCTCCGGTCAAACGCGTGTTGATCATTTCGACGGGAAGCCGGTTCTCCCCGGGTTATTCGCTCATCGACCGGGGGGTGTTTGAAGCATTGGCGAAAATGCCATCCGGACAGATCGAAACGTACGCCGAGAATCTTGACATCCTGCGGTTCCCGGTCGATCGTTTTCAGCGAATTTTCAATGACTACTTGACAGCAAAATATGAAGCACAGCCTCCCGACCTGATCGTACTAGCCTTCGTGGGTAGCTTGGGAATCGCCGGAAAGTTGCTGCAGCAATTGTTTCCGGGGACCCCGGTCATCGTTGCAGGCGCGACAGAAGAAGAGGTTCGAGTCGATCAGTTTCGCAACCCGTTCACCGGAGTAGCGTCCCGTGCCAACCCACGCGCGACGTTGGAATTAATATTCCTTCTACAACCTGAAATAAGCCGGGTCGTTGTTATTGGCGGCACGGCCGAAGTCGATCGAGATGTCCTCGACCGTGTGAAGGAGGACGCACGCTCCTTCGCGGGACACGTTGACTTCGATTTCTGGGACAATCGTGGCATGGCCGAATTGCGTCGAGCGGTCAGCGCGCTACCACCGCGAACCGCGATCCTGTTCTCCAGGATGTTTCGCGACGGGGCCGGTCGGGCTGTAATTTCGTCACAGGCGGGCCAGTCGATTGCTGAGTGGGCTAACGTGCCCGTGTATGTCATGACGGATACGGCTTTAGGCACCGGCGCGGTCGGCGGATCGGTGGCTAGTGTCGAAGCAATCGGAAAGCGGGCCGGCGAACTGGCGCGCCTTGTTCTGACCGGCACCTCGCCCGAATCGTTGCCATTGGAAACCAGCAGTGGCAGGGTGCCAATGTTCGATTGGCGGGCGTTGAAACGCTGGGGCATCAGCGAAAGTCGCCTTCCGCCTAACAGCATCGTTCGATTTCGTCCACAATCGATATGGGAAGAATATCGATGGTACATTGTCGGCGCGCTCGTCATTATCGTCTTGCAGAGCGCGATGATTATCGATTTGCTTCTGCAGCGGCGCCGCCGCCGGCGGGTTGAAGTGGAGCTGCGAGAGAGCCAACAGTTAATGGAACTTGCCGCCAGCGCCGGCGAGTTGGGACTGTGGTCCCGTGATTTGACCAACGGCAAAATCTGGGCGAACGCACCCATGCGTTCTCTGTTTGGCTTCAGCGCGCAGGATGCGCTCCGGTTCGATGACATGGTGACGCGCGTACATCCCGACGACCGGGTTCGCATGCTCTCCGAAGTCGCGAACGCGCAAGCGGCTGGGTTGCCATTTCAGGGAGAGTTTCGCACCGTTCTTCCCAACGGTGAGCAACGTTGGGTGTTAGCGAAAGGCCGGATTACGACTGATTCCGGTCTCGGCCGCGATCAGCGAAGACTCGGTGTCGCGTTGGACATCACCGAGCCCAAGCGCGCGGAGGAAGCACTGGAGAAGGAGCGGTCATTTCTCCGGCAAGTCATCGACGTCGTTCCGAACTTCATCTTTGCCAAAGACCGTGGGGGCCGATTTACGCTGGCGAATCGAGCCGTAGCCGAAGCCTATGGTACGACGGTCGAGAACTTGATGGGCAAGACCGATGCGGACTTCAATCCTAATGCCGACGAGGTCGAGTTCTTTCACCGGATGGATCGGGAGGTGATCGATACATTGCAGGAGCGTTTCATAGCGGAAGAACATATCACCGACGCGCAAGGGAGAGTGCGCTGGCTCCAGACGGTGAAGCGTCCGATCATTGAAAGCGACGGTTCGGCGAAGCAAGTCCTGGGCGCATCCACCGATATTACGCGGCGCAAAGAAACCGAATTAGAACTACAGGAACGGCGCTCAGAGCTTGCCCATGTGGCGCGCATCTCGATTATGGGTGAGCTTTCCGCGTCGCTGGCTCATGAGCTGAACCAGCCACTCACGGCGATTCTCAGTAACGCGCAGGCCGCTGCCCGGTTTATGACTAGCAAACCAGTTGACCTGGAAGAGGTGCGCGAGATTCTTCAGGACATCGTCAAGGACAACAACCGCGCTGGCGAGGTCATCCGCCGCATGCGGGCACTGGCGAAAAAGGAAGAACTCGAGTTCGGACCGCTCGATGTCGCAAACCTCATCCGCGAGGTCGTAACGCTGCTGCACAGTGATGCGATTCTGCAAAACGTTCGAATCTCGCTTGAAGTGGGTGCCAACCTGCCGCCAGCACGAGGCGATCGAGTCCAGCTGCAGCAAGTTTTGCTTAACCTTTTGTTGAACGCCTTTGACGCCATGAAAACCTGTCCGCGGAGCGAACGGGAGGTTACGTTGCGGGCGAAACGTCAAAACGCGAACATGATCGAAGTAGCCGTGAGCGACCGCGGGGCGGGTCTGAGCCAGGACAAACTCGATAAAATTTTTCAACCGTTTTATACCACGAAAGGCGAAGGGCTCGGCATAGGGCTGTCCATCTGTCGATCCATAATAGATGCCCACGGTGGACGCCTCTGGGCGGCGAACAATGTGGAGCGTGGCGCGATCTTTTACTTCACTGTGCCGCTGGACGGCGGGTGCGAAGCAGTCATCGGCGACCGGTAATTGGTGAACAGTCATCAGTGAACGGTTATCAGTGAACAGTAGACACTCAAGAGTGAACAGTCGATGGTGAATGCAGGGAGGGGATATGAGTGAGTTAAGGCATGCCGAAAGCCTTCGGGATTTACTTGTCTATCAAAGGACTAAGGCTGTCTCGCGTGTGATTTTTGAACTGTCGAAGAGCTTTCCAAAGGAGGAGATGTTTTCCTTGACCGATCAAGTTCGACGGGCTGTCCGGTCAATCGGAGCGCAGATTGCCGAAGCGTGGGCTAAGCGCCGCTATGAAAAGCATTTCATTAGCAAACTTTCAGATGCTGATGCAGAGCAGATGGAAACCCAGCACTGGCTCAGCGAGGCCTGTTCTTGTGGGTATATTGAGTCGCCACAAGCCGAGGCATTGTTGGCTGAACTCGAGCAAATCGGCCGTATGCTAAACTCTATGATGGAAAAATCCCATCTCTTCTGTAATCAAAAACCAAACATAATCCGCGATCAGGAAGCCGACTACCTGGTGGAGGAAGATCACTGATCACTGTTTACTGATCACTGGAAACTGGTCACTGACCCTGATCACTGCTAACTGATTACCATGCCTGAAAACGCCACCATCTTTCTCGTCGATGACGACGACTCCGTGCGGCGAGCGCTGGCACGGCTCATGAAGTCCGCCGGTTATCGGGTAGAGGGCTTCGCCTCGGCGCGCGAGTTTCTCGACAGTGCTCGTCCGGGCGAAGGCCCGGCCTGTCTTATTCTCGATGTTCGCATGCCGGGTCTCACCGGATTGGACCTGCAAACCGAGTTGAAAAAGGCAAACGCAATCCTGCCGATCATCTTCATCACCGGCCACGGCGACATCCCGATGAGCGTAAAAGCGATGAAGGCCGGCGCGGTGGATTTCCTCCCTAAGCCGGTCAAGGATGCCGACCTGTTACGCGCCATCGAACAGGCACTGGCGCGCGCCACGCGGGAGGGCACCGAACGAACCGAACTCGACGATATCCAAGCTCGCTGGAACAAGCTGACTCCGCGTGAACGCGAGGTGATGACGCTGATCGTTCAGGGATTTTTGAACAAACAGGTCGCCTTTGAATTGGGTATTGTGGAAAAAACCATCAAAGTGCACCGTGCTCGGGTGATGGAAAAAATGCAGGTTCAATCGCTTGCCGAACTGGTTCGGCTCGCGGAGCGGGCGCAAATCGGAAAAACACCGTCGGTAGCGATGGATACCAAGAATCGTTCAGCTCGTAACGTGTGGAGTCGACCCCCGAAGTGACCAACATCCATTCACAGTAGACATGCAGTTGCGCGCGCATCCACTCATGTCCTACAGTGACCGGCTGTGGATTTCTAACTGGCCTCCCGTTTGGACTCGAATACGCGGGCGTCGTGAAGATAAGCATCCGAAGGGCGAAGTCGGCATACTACGGGAGTATATGGGCGGTCTCCTATTCGATGACGCCGCGCTTTGCCTTCAGATCCAGCGCCTACTACGAGATCATTGCGGCCTTTCTATAGAGTACATTGGCGGACTCGAAATCAGTCACACTCTGTAGCTTCGGAGACCGGCGAAACTTTTCCCCTGGGGCAGCATGCGTAGGGTCGGCGCCTTCCCGCCATTGGACCAAAGTCCAATATACACGCTTTCCGCTCTCCGTTAGAGTTCACTCGGTACTGTTGAAATTGGAGATCACGTTCTGATTCGTAATGCGGAGAAGAGGTTCGTCACGGAAAAAATTAAGCCATTCATTGCCATCGTGGATGACGATGAATCCGTTTGCCGCGCGATAAAGCGGCTCGTACGCTCGCTGCTAATAGACGCGGACACGTTTACCTCGGGTCAAGAGTTCATCGACCTCATTGAGGCGATGCCGTCATTTCAGCCGGATTGTTTGATCCTCGATGTACAAATGCCGGGTATGAACGGGCTGGAGGTGCAGGAGCGACTCGTTAGAGGCGGCAACCATATTCCAATCATTTTTATCACCGCCCACGACGAGATCGGAACCCGCGAGAAGGCACTAGCAGCGGGAGCGTTGGCGTTTTTGCGCAAGCCCTTCGGCGATGAATTGCTCATTAGGACACTGCGCGAAGCCCTCAAGCGCAAGCCTCCGGAAGTGACGGCTTGAAACACTGAATGAGGGAATCATTCCGCTGTTCACGACTCAAAGTGCGCCTAACGGAAAAGAAGACAAAACAATAATCGTAGTGAGCTTTTAAGGAGGTACTTAAATGGTACAGTCGGCTGCATTACTTCAACAATCCCGAAGCACTCCATTCCGCGTGTCAGTCACTGTTTTGGTTATGTTGATCTGTCAACCGATAGTGGTGCTAGCCGCTCAGACCGGATACGAGCCGCCCCCGGCACTGAGCGCGTCTAAAACCCTACCGCCCGAATTACTTGCGGGTCCCAATCATCGGGTGGAAGAAAAGGTCGTCAACGACGGTTACCTGAATACCTACCGCATGGGTTCGAAGTTCGGAACCTTCACTGCGGTTTCCACAGCGGTGCTCAGAAAACGAATCGCCGAAATCAATGCGTTGGTCGTCATGGAGAAGATCCAGGGGACAAAGGAATTCACCACTTCCTTAAAGGAGGCCGGGACCGATACGCTAGCAGGGTTCAAAAATTTGGTCACTAGCCCGGTTCAGACGGTGAGTGGTGCTGTCTCCGGTCTCGGTGTCGCCGTCAGGAGGGCCGGGGACAATCTCATGGGCCCGAAGCGGAGCGAGTCAGAGGATAGCCGGGTCAAAGACCTGATCGGTTTTTCCAAGACGAAGCGGGAGTACGCACATCAGTTGGGAGTCGATGTCTACTCGGATAATGAAAAGCTACAGGAGCGTCTTAATGAAATTTCGTGGGCAGGCTACGGCGGGGGGTTGACCTGGACTGCAGCCATGGCGGCGGTGCCCGGTGGCGCGGGGCTGGCAATCACGGTGTCGGGGAGCCACCATTTGTTGAATGAACTTTTTCGTACGACGCCGCCCGTGGATCTGCGGCGGATGAATGGCGAAAAATTAAAGGCCATGGATGTCCATCCAGAGATCGCGGATTCGTTTCTGAACAATTCGTTTTTTTCCCCCCGCCAACAAACCCTTTTAGTTAACGCGCTCGAAGAAATGAAGGGTGTCGCCAACCGGGCAGCCTTCGTCAGGTTCGCTGCGGCGACGCAAAATCCCAACCTGGTCTTTTTCCGCCAACGCCAGGCGGAGATGTATGCGGGATATCATCGCAAGGTTGCGCCACTCGAGGGCTTTCTGTCCTTCGACGGCTTGCCTGCAGGGCGTACGACGAGCGGCTCCTTGGTGTTTAATAGTCCCCTGGATCATCTGGTTTGGACGGAGCCTATAGGGCGGTTCATAACGGCCGTCAACGACGTGGTCCAGGAAACGGGTGGAATAAAGGGAAAGGAATTCTGGGTAACCGGGACTTTGGGCGCGAGGGCGAAAAAGGAGCTCGAAAACAGGGGCTGGCAGGTAAAGGAGCGCAGCGAGGAGCGCCTGCTTGATTGGGTTGAGTCGTATCCTAAGTACGAAAAACCGTAAAAAGGATTCCATCGGGACTCGTGTCGTTGACTTTCAAGTCTGTGGCCGTGGGAGTCGGCGGCACCTCTGGTGAAGGGGTGCTTTCGTACCAAGGAAAAAGATTATCCCTTCTCCATCGCGGGTGTTAGCTTAGTTGATATCGGGGCTTCGACCTTTCACGGCGCGGGGAAGGTTTACGACCTCAAGAGCCTGAACGATTTTCCCGGGAACTACGCGGCCGCCCAAGCTGCTTTTGCCGTGCGCGGGGGAGCGGGCGAATTAAGCATGAGAAATGCGCGAGGCGTGAGCATCGTCCTTTTGTCCGCTGAAGCCGGAACCCGAGTCAACTTGGGCCCTGCGGGGCTGACGATCAGGATGAAATAACGATTGATCGAAGGCTGCACGGTCTGAAAGACCACGAACGGACGAAATACGAAAGCCTCCGACGCAGTCCGCGAGAGCAGCACGCACCTAACGGCGGCGGAAGAAGGAAGGTTCACAATGAAGGCGAAAAGCTGTGCACGCACGTTGGCGTGGCTCATGGTCGCGCTGCTCACGGCGCCCCAGGGTTCTCTAGGGCAGCAGTCCGGCGGTAGCGCAGTCTTCAACCAGGAAGAACTGGAGCAAATTTTGGCGCCTATCGCGCTCCATCCGGATTCTTTGGTTTCGCAGATCCTGATGGCTGCAACTTATCCGCTCGAGGTGGTTCAGGCGGAGCGGTTTGCCAGGCAAAATGCCAAGTTGAAGGGGGATGCTCTGACCGCGGCTCTGGAGAAACAGGACTGGGACCCGAGCGTAAAATCGCTGGTGAACTTTCCTCAGGTGCTCACGATGATGAGCGAAAAGCTCGATTGGACTCAAAAGTTGGGCGACGCCTTTTTAGCTGACCAAAAACTGGTTTTGGATACGATCCAGAGCCTGCGCGCCAAGGCTCAGGCCTCGGGGAATCTCCAGACGACCAAGGAGCAGACTGTTATCGTCGAGGAAAAGATTATCAAGATCGAACCCGCTAATCCGCAAGTCGTTTACGTGCCGACCTATAATCCGACGGTGGTGTATGGCGCGTGGCCGTACCCGGCGTATCCCCCCTACTATTATTATCCACCCGGTTATGTAGCTTCCTCGATGATGTGGTTTGGCGCGGGCGTGGCCATGGGTGCGGCATGGGGCTATGCGTGGGGCAATTGCAACTGGCATGGGGGCGATGTCGATGTCGATGTCGATCGCAACACGAATATTAATAGAAACATTAACCGCGACCAGGCCAAGCAGAAATTACAGGAGAGAGGACAGGTCAATCAAAGGGGTCAGGGCAAATGGCAGCACAACCCGGAGCACCGCAAAGGGGTCTCTTATCGGGACCAGGGAACAGCGCAGAAATTCAACAGGGCAAGCACCAATGATGCGATTCAGTCGCGGGAGGCGTTTCGTGGTCGCGCGGATCAGGGAAGACAAGATCTCGGACGTGGAGGCGCAGGCGATCGCGCCAGTATTGGCGACCGTGGAGCAGGCCAGGGTTTGGGCGGTGATCGCGCGGGAACAATGGACCGGGGTGCTGGGGGAGGATCGGGCGGCAATTCGGGAAGCCGGGGAGGCGCCTTTCAAGGCGTCGATCGCGGCGGTAGCTCAGCCCGCAGCGCCAGCGCGCGTGGCAGCGCTAGCCGGGGAAGCTACAGCGGCGGTGGCAGAGCGGGTGGTGGAGGCAGTCGTGGAGGAGGGGGCGGGGGACGCCGCAGGTAGTATTCGTTAAGGTGTTCGTGATCGTTATTCGTGCTCGCCATCATGAACGAACACGAGCCCGATCACGACAGATGAGATGGAGGAGGAAATGAAGCTAGGAAAGACGCACAGAGAAGAGACGATCTGGTTATCTCTCGGTATTGCGTTAACCGCCGCGTTTCTAACCACGTTCGGCCTCAATGAAATGCTCTTGGCCGCGACAGCACAGCAAAAAAGTTTCTCTTCGGCCGAAGAGGCTGTCAAAGCAACAGTGGACGCAGCGAAGCGCAACGACACCAAGGAGCTCCTGGCGATCTTCGGTGCCCAAGCAAGAGAAATATTATTTTCCGGTGACGCGGTTGCCGACAAGCAGAGGCGCGAGCAATTTCTTGCGGCCTATGATGAGAAAAGTCAGCTTGCGACCGAAGGGGAAAGCACGATTTTGATCGTGGGCAAGCAAGATTGGCCCTTTCCCATCCCGCTGGTTAAGAAAGGCGACAGATGGATTTTCGATACGGTGAAAGGCAGAGAGGAAATTCTCAACCGCCGAATTGGTGAGAACGAGCTTTACACGATTCAGGTGATGCTGGCGATAGTCGACGCGCAGCGTGAGTATGCGCTCAAGGACAGGGATAAGAATAGTCTTCTCGAGTACGCGCAGAAGTTTGTAAGCGATCCGGGGAAAAGAAACGGGTTGTACTGGGAGGCCAAACAGGGGGAGCCGCAGAGTCCGCTTGGTCCGATCATGGTCCAGGCGCGAAGCGAAGGCTATCGGCTAAAAACTTCCACACCCGAGCCCTACCACGGTTACTACTATAGAATTTTGACGGGGCAGGGAAAGGACACCCCCGGGGGCGCCTACAGCTATCTCGTCAAGGGTAAAATGATCGGCGGCTTTGCCATAGTTGCCTATCCTGCCGAGTACGGCAACTCCGGGGTCATGACTTTCATCGTCAACCACGACGGTAAAGTTTTTCAGAAGGATTTGGGTCCTAATACCGCTTCCGTTGCCAAGGGTATGAAAGAGTACAATCCCGACAAGACTTGGACCGAAGTAAAGGAGTGAGCGGGGCTAGTGATAACCGAACGAAACAAACGCTCATTTGCCGTCCTGTGCAGCCGTGTATGGATCACCTTGGTTGTACTCAGCGGGTTTGCGGTGCTCGCAGCGTGCACCACCTACGAGCCGCCGCCAAGTCCTCCGCCTAGTCCGTTTGATCGTGCTTGGAGCGCGTCGCGGGCAGCGGCCCAAGACGAAGGAGTTCAGATTACCTCTGAAGACCGCGCCAATGGCGTGATCAGGGGTTTTCGAGGCCAGCAAGAGGTAACCATCAAGTTGCAGACTCAAGCCGATGGTAACGTTCGCGTGGAGATGAGCGCACGGGGACCCAAAGGCTCTGATCCAGGACTAGCCCAGAGGATATCGCGCGCCTATGACAGGCGCATGGGGCGATAAATGGCTCGGGCACACTATCCATACGAAGCGACGAAGCTGAATAGCGAGCAATGCACCATGTGACTGAGGCGTGTCACCGCCGCTTTGGAAGGAGCAAGGATGCATGGACGCGGAAAGTGCAAGGGCGCCGTACATTTCAGAACAGAGTGGCCTGACTCGGACTGAAGAGATCACGTCTCTCTTTCAGCCAGACACGATTTTGTCCGCGCAGTATTTCGATGATCGGTGCAGAAAAGCGCTGCTACAACCAGAGGCAAGACTGATGCTGGCGATCTTGGAAGACGCTATCCACTGCTTTCAGGATAATCACTTGGCGCGGTACGGAAAAAGCAAAAGGTTTTTCGACGAAGCGCGGGAATGGATCTTTGCCGTGAATGATTGGGTTTTCGGGTTTGAAAACATCTGTAGTGCTTTGGGGTTGGATCCCGAATACATTCGTGCTGGGTTGATGCGATGGGAGGAGAAACAATTATCAAATCGTCGCACTGCCGTGCTCTAGGAAGAAAAATTTGCATTTTAACCAGAGGTGAAAGGAAATGAACAAAACGTTTTTAACATCGGCGCGCGTGGCCTTGACCACTGTCTTAGTGATGGTAGCTGCAGGTTCGAAGCTTTACGGGATCGATACCAACAACCGCTACTTCGCTTACGGGGTTGGTCAAAGAACCTGCGAAGATTACGTCAAGTTTAGAGAGAAAAGGCTCGAGACGCTGGAGCGACAGCATGAGCGTTACACGAAAGACGAGCTGTACGAAATCGTCGATAAGATAGTCGAACACTGGCTTGCCGGCTTTCTCACCGCGCACAACCTTTACGTCAGCGATACTTATGACCTTGCCGGCAAGGCGACGATGGGTGAATTAAAGGCGCGCCTCGAGAAGAGTTGCCGGGCCAACAGGAAGCAGTATTTCGCCGAAGCCGTGATCGCCCTTGCCCAAGAACTTCACCCGCAAAGAGTGAAAGCGGATAGCCGAAAATGAGGTGTCAGTCTTCAGGTCTCAGGTTTCAGAGTTGAGAACGCAGACTTATCGAACTTTCAGGAGCGAGAGATGAAGAAAACCGCCATGACTGTCGCGGCAATTTTCTTAACGATGTTTTTCTTGGGCTGCTCCGAGCCGCTGACGACGAGAGAAAAGGGCGCCGTGATCGGAACCGTCGGCGGCGCGGGCTTAGGCGCGATCATTGGCAGCGCCACCGGTAACGCGGGGGCGGGTGCGGGTATCGGCGCGGCCGTGGGACTTCTCGGCGGGGCGCTGATTGGCGATCAGATGCAGGCTCGGCAAAAGCAGGACGAAGAAGTGCAACGTCGGCTAGCGGCGCAGCAAGCAGAGATCGATCGGCAGCAAAGAGAGCTAAACCGCCTCAACGCGCAGCAAGCGCGGTAACCAAGCGTCACGGTGATCGGTAACGTCGTAAGCGACCGGTGCAGACACTAGAGGGGAAAGATTGGGCGCAAACGGTCGCTCATTCCCGCTAAAGACAAGTCAGCCTTTCTCAACCTTCAAGCTTCTTTAAACTCGCCTCATAGATCGGCCGCATGCGGCTTCCACCGTCGAAAAGGCCGTGAAGGCTTTTTCTGCAGGCCATCCTAGCGACCCAGCCCACCATCGATGACGGCATCGCGGCCCTGCGAATCTTTTCTTCCCGCCGCTCTCACTCATATTGGACCAAGGTCCAATATAAGCGCCTCTTGAATTTCGCTAAAAGAGTGTCGTGGATTGTGGGATGGCGAGACACGCCTGTCGCGCAACGAGGCTAAGACAAATTTTTTTGCGGTTCGCGCGGAAGCTATGCTCGTGACCGATCGAACAGGGAGAGAACAATGGGTCGCATACTAATTCGATTACTACTCGCCGCGGGTTTCTTGCTGCTGTCAAGTGTTTCGCCTGCTCCGGCGCAGGCGCCGGATGGCACGGTAAAAATAACTAGCAGATTCGTTTCCCCGGGCATCGGGCTCTCATGGGGTGATGGCGTATTGACCTACAAAGGTCAGGACTATCCTTTCATCTTTCACGCGAAAGGGCTTTTCCGAGATGTCGATGCCAGCATTACCGCTGCAGAGCTGTCCGGTCAAGTTTTCAATTTAAAAAGCGTGGCAATCTTTAATGGTACTTACCGAAAGGTTGAATCGGATACTTCAGATGTCGGCAGCGGGACTCGGGCGACGATGAAGAATCAAAATGGTGTGATTGTAAACCTGGTGTCGACGATTGAGGGGCGTCAGTTCGTTCTCGGACGTGATGGCATGACTATAGAGCTCAAAAAGCAGAAACCCTGAACAGGATCAGGGCGCTAATCGGAGAATGATCCATTTGGCCGTAGCATGGCGGTCAGGATTCGGCAACTATGGATTATTTGATTCAAGCCCTACAGCAAAATCCCGAACTGGCCATCTTTCTCACACTCGCTGTCGGCTTTGCCATCGGTCGCGTCAAGTTCGGCGGCTTCACCTTGGGCACTGTTGTCGGCACTCTATTTGCCGGAGTCTTGATTGGACAGCTCGACATCAAAGTCCCTGCACTCGTAAAGACGGTCTTTTTCGATCTTTTCCTCTTTACTACAGGCTACAAAGTCGGCCCGCAATTTTTTCGTGGACTCAAGCGTGATGCGCTGTCTCAAATGGCGCTCACGTTAGTTCTGTGCGTCACTTGTCTCGTTGCAGCCTTCATAGCGGCAAAGCTCTTTGGCTACGACATCGGGACGGCGGCTGGGCTGCTGGCCGGAGCCTTCACCGAATCGACGGTGATCGGCACGGCGGGCGACGCGATCAACCGCCTCGCTATTTCGGACGCGGAAAAAGCCATTCTGCTGAACAATATCCCGGTTGCCTATGCGGTTACTTATCTTGTCGGAACCGCAGCGGTCGTCTGGTTCCTGCCGACGATTGGGCCGAAGCTGATGGGAGTGAACCTTAAGGATGAGGCCAAGAAGATGCAGGCGCAGGTCTCGGGTGGGATGGAGGCGCAGCCCGGGATCCTATCATCCTCCCGCGCCTTCGACGTGCGCGCCTATCGGGTAACCAACGAAAAGCTGGTGAACAAAAGCATCGCCGAGCTCGAAGCGATGCCTCAGGAGGTTCGGGCTTTTGTCCAGCGCATCCGGCGCGAGGGTCGGATCATTGAACCGGAACCTGACACGATCATCCGTCATGGAGACGTGATTGCGGTGACGGCGCGCACGGAAGTCCTAGCCGAGCAGAGCGCGGTTATTGGACCTGAAGTTAATGATAAAGAGTTGCTCGACTTTCCCGTGGACGTTTTAGACGTGTTGCTGACGAATAAGGCTCTCGCCGGTAAAACTCTTACGGAACTCGCCACCGCGGAACCCTGG
>DASTOD010000744.1:0-4072 GCA_035762645.1 Binatia bacterium
GACGCGAGCCGATGGGAACAGCGAACGCCCAGTAAACCCGGCCGCCCCTTGCCGTCGCGGAACGCCACTAAGTCTTCGCATAACATTCTTACGGCAATGGGAATATCCTTGAGATTCTCCGATAGACAAACCGGGTGCCAATACCGCCGCAACATCTCTCCTCCTCGGGTTCCCGGCCCTGTGCGCGGCAGATCGTCCAGCAATTTTTGATACGCGCTCTGCGTCGAGTTTCCGCTTTCTGTCTTCATATCTGACATTTTGTCTCCTCCATCGCGTTGTCCTAAAATTCCCATTTCCCCAAAAATCTATCGAGGAAGCCGGCTTCCTGTCAATCACTCTCGAGCATGCCACTTTCCGATGGTTACTCGGTGGCGATTTCGTCGATCATCTGGCATAAATGCTAATTCACACTGCTCGTGGCATGCGACTCTCCCGCAATACTGTACTGCTGCTCTGCGCCGCCGTCGTAACGATGACCTCCATCGGTATGCACTCCTTCAGCCTTTTTCTCAGGCCCATCGAGCTTGGATTCGGCTGGTCGCGCACGATGGTTACCATACCCTATATGTTCGCCATGCTCGGCTGGGGCGCCGGCGCCGTGCTGTTCGGCAAGCTGGCCGATGACCTTGGTGCACGCCGGGTGATTCTCGGTGGCATTCTCCTCATGGCGGCCGGTTTCTTCGGCATGAGCCTTTCACAAAACTTGTGGCAACTATCCCTCTCGTTCGGGCTTATGGTCGGGATGGCGATGGGCGCCTGTGGACTCGTTATCATATCACTCCTGATCTCGAAGCATTACGACGCAAAGAACCGCGGGCTGGCCGTCAGTGTCATTCAGACGGCCGCGCCGCTGAGCCCGCTCCTGTTTACGCCAGCGCTTTACTTTTTGATCAAAACATTCGACTGGCGTGCGGCTGCGCTGGCGAGCAGTCTCCTGCTGGCAACGGTCGCGCTGCCGCTCGCATGGCTGGGCGCCCGCGACCCCGATGCCGCCGTGACGAGCCGGCACAACCGAGCCGGGTGGGCGAGCTGCCTTCCCTACCTTCGCGATCGCTCGATGCTCTTGATGTTCGCGGCGCGATTTTCCTGTGGCGTAGCATTCTTTCAGAGCGCCCACCTCGTGGCGATCGCGTTGAGCAAGGGATTCGATCCGGCAACCGGGGCTATCGCCCTCGGCGTCTTTGGCGGCGCGGCGGCAGCGTCGGCCCTGCTCTTCGGCTGGCTCTCAGACCACTATGGCCGAGTGCGAGTACTCGCTCTCAGCTACCTGGTGCGCGGTCTAGGGACTCTGGTCTTGGTCCTCGATATGCCGAACGAATTTTTCTTCTACGTCATCGTCGCGCTCGCTATGGGCCCGACGTTTGGCACGATCACCGTCCAAAACGTGCTTTTTTATGAGATTGTCGGACCCAGAATGGCGGGGCTTATTCTTGGCTTGAGTTTTATTGTGCACCAAGTCGGCTCCGCCGGCGGGCCCATGCTTGCGAGCATCGCATTCGACGCAACCGGTAGCTACGACGGTTTTATGTTGGCAATGGCCGTCATTCTGTTAGCCTCTGCGATCCTTATCCATAGCACGATCAATTCAGACATGCGGTTTACCGAAGCCGGATTCGGTAAAAGCGACAGATATCCGAAACCTTCGTGGCTTTCGTAATACTATGATTAAAAGTTTTCGCCGCTTGCGAAAGTTTTCTGCTGCCGGAATCGTAAATGGCAAGTTTACAAGACACTACGGTATCACCACGAAGGTCGCGAAGGACACGAAGATCGGATAAGAGTCATCGCATCGAAGAAAAAAATACTTTTTTCCTTCGTGCTCTTCGTGTGCTTCGTGGTAAAATTTTAAGTTTTTTTGGTTGCGGCGTAGCCGCGCGAGCATCTTCGTGGCGAAAATATTTATCGTCGCCATGGTAAGCTTCGGGAAATAGGAGCCGGCAATCCCTTGAGAATCAACTCTCTTCTCGTAATTGCCTGCATCGTGGCGAGCTTCTGGGCTTGGCAACAGGACCCCAAGTTTGCCGAGCAAAACCTAGTCTTCAGCTTCAACAACTTGATGCAGGGCAGGTTTTGGACTCTCGTGACCGCCCTCTTCGTTCATGGAAGCCTCTTTCATTTGTTCGGAAACGTGCTCTTTCTGTTCGTCTTCGGCGGCACACTGGAGAACAGCCTTGGCTCGGGAAGGTACCTGATGGTTTTCCTAGTCGGCGGTTTAGCGGGGTTCATATTGAGCCTGCCCTTTGTCGCCCCCGACGCCGGAATGGTGGGGGCCTCGGCAGCGATCTTCACCGTGGCGGCTTGCGTCATGCTGGTGCGGCCGCTCAAGTTCTCCTGGCTGTTTCTGGCGCCTCAGGGATTAGTAGCGATCCTATATTTTCTTTACAACGTCGTCGTGGTCTACGATCCGAGACTGATCTCCGGCTATGATCCGCAGGTAGGTTACATTGCTCACGTCATCGGTTTCGTCGCTGGCATCCCTTTCGGTATCGCCTGGAGCAATAATTGGAAGAAGAATTTCGTTATAACTCTGATCCTGTTAGGCATCTATGTAGTTATTCTCACGATCGCGGCGGGCTTGCTCCAACACTAGCGATTCGTTTCTGTTCCCACCTCGGGCCAATTCCCCCCTTTGAAAAGAGGGCCACGGGCGTTGCTACCGGCAGCGTATATGTGTGATAAGAGAACCTGACGATGTCTAAATGGATTTTCGAGCCAGGGCACACGGCGGCGGAGTTTTGTGCGCGTCACATGATGGTGACCTATGTGCGCGGGCACTTCAAAAACGTTCGGGGCATTCTTGTTTTCGATCCAGCAAACCCACGCGCAGCCTCCACCGAAGTTACAATCGATGCCGCCGGAATATGGACAGGCGAGCCGGACCGCGACGCTCATCTTCGGAGCGCGGACTTTCTCGACGTCGAAAATCACCCTCATATTACCTTCAAAGGCAATCGCGTCGAGCTTATCGGTGAAAACGATGCGGACCTGATCGGCGAGTTGAGCATTCGCGGAGTCACCCGGAACGTGACGCTGCGTGTTCGTTACCTGGGCCGGTGGGAAACGCCCTGGTGGGAAGACGGCATCGATAAGGGCCCCAAGACCAGGGCGGGTTTTACAGCGATCACGGAGATTAATCGTCTCGACTTCGGCATACGTTGGAACGCTCCTTTGGAGAAAAACGGGGTCGTAGTCGGCAACACGATTGAAATCACGGTGGACGCCGAAGCGATTCTGGAGGGTTCTTGATCTCGGCGTTATTTGGATGTCCAGCGATAGGCGCCGGGCCTGGTTTCTGTTCATAGTTCGAATGGCTTGACACAACGAGTCGGTATCGCCCTACGCTCCGCCGTGACAGTGAGTATTGGAGGGAGTGCGAGATGCCACATCTATATGTAGCGACCAACGGACTTTCGGTCTGGAGCAGCAGCGATCTCGGCGAGACGCTCCTGCGAATGTCTACCGGCACCGGCATGTACAGCGGCAGCCAGGTCTGGGCGCTGGCGCTTCATCCGACATCGGCGCATGTGCTCCTCGCCGGAACGAATACGGGAATCTACCGCCTGGACCAAAAGGAAGAGAACTGGACCCACATCGAGTCGCCGATGGACGACGCGATGCTGGTCACCGCGCTGGCCTACGCCCCCAACAATCCCGACGTGATCGTAGCCGGGACGCAACCGGCCGGACTCTACCGTTCCGAGGACGCGGGTAAGAGTTGGCGAAATCTACGCGTGCCGATGAAGCCATATGCCCTGACTGGCTACTATCTCGGCGACAAACCGTTCCCTGAGGGCCATCCTGCCGCTTACGGCCGGAAACACTGGACAAGGGTGACGCAGATCGTGTTCGATCCCGCGGATTCGTCGTTCGTCTGGGCAGGCGTGGAAATCGACGGCGCATGGCGAAGCATCGACGGCGGCGAACGGTGGGAAAGAAGCGACGACGGGATGAAGTCGCAGGATATTCACGGCTTTCTCGTAGTGCGCAACGGCCGGCGCGTTCTTTTCGCGACCACGGACGCCGGCCTGCATGTCAGCCAAGACGACGGGCGGAGTTGGACGATGCACCCGAT
>DASTOD010000745.1:0-2158 GCA_035762645.1 Binatia bacterium
ATCCTGGCCAGGGTCCCCGCCTTCCCAGAAACCGCTCCCGGTATGGAAGCGGGGGAGGGACAGGAACTCTGAGTAGTTCCTTCCCGTTGGACGGCTGCGCAGCTGCGTAAGGGCCTAACAACAGGATGAACCTGACTGGTATTCTGCTACGCTCCATACCAGCAGATTATCCCCGGCGTTAATCTGGACAGGTGACGGCGACGCAATAAAGGAGGCGGTTCCCGTGGGACCTCTTCCGGGCGGTTGTATGCAGGTGACCCCAACGGTTCCCGATCGGAATCGCAACTTTAACACGAACGGAGGGACGATGGCTCGATTCCTTACTTCCATGCGACGAACCCCGTTTTCCGCCTGCCGGGCGACCGCCCTAGTGGTGCTGCTGCTGGCGTGGTCGGCCGTGTTGCCGGCACTCCACGCCCAGGCTCCCGAGCAGGAGCAGGTCATCAACGTCATCAAAAAAATGGGCGGACAGGTGCAGCGGGATCTCAAGGCTCCGGACCAGCCGGCGATCGGTATCAGCCTCCGCGGGACTAACGTCACCGACGCTGACTTGGAAATCCTGAAACAACTTAAGAGCCTTCAAATCCTAAACCTCAGCCAGACCGCGATCACGGATGCCGGCCTGAAGCCTATCGAATCTCTGTCCAAACTTCAAAATCTCATCTTACCGGTAAGCATCACCGATGCCGGTCTGGTCCACATCAAGGGATTAACCCAACTCGAATCCCTCAACCTCCTCGACTCCCAAGTGTCCGATGCCGGTCTGGTCTATTTGAAGGATTTACAAAATCTAAAAATCCTCCTCCTGAACGGCACCAAGGTCACCGATGCCGGTCTCAGGGAAATCCGGCAGGCCCTGCCCAGAGCCAGGATTTCCCGCTGACTGGATGCCGCATCGCGGAAGCAATCTATCGCTCGCGGCCGATTGAACAGACACTGTGCACCACCCTCGGAGACCCGCACATGGAATCGTCCCAAGAGCAGCAGAACATTCCAAACGCCCAAGTGGGCGTCCCTAACACTACGTCTCCGCCGTTAGCCGTACCGGCATCGGAAAGTCATGTAAGCCTACTATCGGCTGAGCCAGTAGTACGGGCGGCTCCAACATTGGAAGCCAGGCCGGATCCGCCACGAGCGGCGGCATGGAAGTTGGCACTTTGGGGGGCACTTGGAGGCGCCTTCGGCGCCGCGTTGTCTTTTGCGATTTTTGAAGCGTATCATCGTAAGCAATGGTTCGGAGTCCTTCTTGCCGTGGCTTGGGTGATGACGTGGAAACGCTTCGCGGAACCTCCTATCGAAGAGAAACTGTCAGGCTCCGGCAGCGCCGCGCACCGCGCTGCCATTGCCACTAAGCCCGGCGCTAGCGGGTGGCTAACGCAGGTCATTCTCTCGGTGCTGCTCGTTGTCTCAGTGCTGATCTTGGAGACCATCGCGGAATTCATCCATGCCCACGCGCGTGACGATTCGATCAATTTTCTGAGGGAACTGATCGGTCCGGCGGCGACGATGTTCTCCATTACGCTGGCTTGGATTCTTGCCGTCCGACGGCCCAAGCCACGGGCGGCACTCTTCGGCGCACTGGCCGGTCTTATCGTTCCCAGTCTCGTTTTTGTCGGCGTAGGTTTGTACTTATACGGAGGAACAATTCCTACAGAGTATATCGGGTTGTGGTTCTGGGCAGCGGTCTTTTGGGGTCTAGCCGGCTCTCTCGGTGGATGGCGAGTAAATGCCAGCAAAGGATCGAATCCGCTGCCAGCCATTGCCTTATGTCTTTTCATCTTGGTCGTGGTCTGGAATGCTGTTTTGGTCCCCGTATTCGTGCTCAAGGGCTTTTCGAGCTTGGACGTGTCTTTTTCGGTGTTGCTTAACTTCTTACGGATATTCGGGTGGATTGGGGGTTTATTTTTCTGCCCTTGGACAGCAGCTGCATTCTGAGCGGAAAAAGGGAGCATTCAACACATTCCTGCCTAACCAAAGCGTTGTAGCCGGCGGCGGCCCTCCAAAAGGGCTAACCTCTCCGCATAAAATACCTCGCTTGGAGCCCCGAGAAGCGAGAATAATAGAGTTTCTCTCGATTTATGGTATCCTGGACCTCCAAAGCTCATGAAAATGTCGACGAGCCTCGGTGCGCAGGCGGGCCATGAGTCCCATCGATGTT
>DASTOD010000746.1:0-6338 GCA_035762645.1 Binatia bacterium
CGCGCGGATGGCTGCTAAATAAGTATTCCCGCGCCGAGTTCTCAGTGGGTTATGATGCCACCCGCCCGCAATCTGCACAGAAATTCAGCGAGAAGAATTTCCAGTTTGGAAATCTTGTTCAAATTGAACACCTCCCCTCAACAGATTGGACGCTCGCCAAGCGCGGCAAGCTCCCCGACTGGACCGGCATCATCCTGCCCAACCGGGATTGGGATTTGGGTGTAGGCCACGTGACGGCCTACTCTGCCGAAGCCATCCTATCTTTCCGGGCCATGCAGCATAGGTCTGTCCAGGGAACGCCCAAGACCGTGTTCATGGAAATTATGGAGATCGTCCATAGCCGCGCCAAGAATATCGTTATCCAGCCCGGGCAACTGGACGACTCCCCCATCACTTACCCCAACGAATTACAGCTTAACGGCTATGATGAGATCATAGATTTGGTGAACAACTGCGGGATGGATTGGGATGTGACCGGGCAGATCGACGAGAAAAATAACCTGCAATTATTTTACAATCTATATAATCGCAAGGGCGTAGATACCAGCCTGATACTCTCATCAAGCAACACCGAACTGCAAGGGCCGCTTTTGTCTGAGCAGGGAACGCCGACCAATCAGGTATTCGGCTATTCGGAGGCATCCACCAAGGAGAGCCGCTTTGGGCCGTTGGAGGGCATTGATCAGGCGGCGGTCGATGATTATGGGCCGCTGCAGCTCAATCAGATTTTCTCAGGCAAGCATGACCCGGCCTCGGTGCAGCGCGCCGCGCAAGTGAAGGCGGAGGCACGCGGGAGGCCGATCAAGATTATCAAGCGGATCGCGCTCGACCGTGCCAAGACCTTTGATTTCCTGAATGTGGGAAATACAGCAACGGTAAAAGAGACAAGGGTAGGCTTTCATCCAAACGGCGGCTACGGCTTCGAGAGCCAGGTCAAAATCTTATCTATGGACTACAACGATTTATCCAATAAAGTTGTTTTGAATATTGAGGTGCAATGAAAAAAGAAATCCAGGTTGACGTTAGGGAAGTTGCCAAGGAATCCATGACTGTCAGTGTTCAGTTGAAAAATACACTGTGGTTCAAAGTCGGATTGTTGTTTATAAAAATTGGATGCTGGTTGACTGGCGCGCAATTTGTAGACGAATTCCCCATGTCTCTATATCAGGAAGATAAGGACGCAAGGTGATCTAATGCCCTTACCTTCTGATGACGGCGGCACCGGCGGCGGCACGACCACCACCGTCTGTACGACCTCCCCCTCCGATCAACTGCTGGTCGACCGGAATATTATCAGCCGCATTGAGACCATCGAGAAATTCCTCTCGCGCCTGGTTGCAAAAGATGTGTACGCCTCCAACCTGGCGGAATTGGCGGATAATATCGGGAACATCCTGAATGGCACGATCATGTTACCGGGTAGCGAGTTCTCGCCCTACGGCACGGGGGGCTCGATCCCGGTCCCTGCTGATTTCACCGGGACGTATATTAGCGGGAACGTCATCACACATTGGGACAACGGAGTTGTGACGTATGAATTGATCAATGGAGTACAAACCACGGGGGGAGGAGTAAATAGTTATTTGATTTTAGAACCAGCGTCAGCTACCCTCTCAACTTCTGGATTAAATGCTACATTCGACCTATCGGCAGTTCTGTGGTCAGGCGGTTCTGCCTTTGGGACGGGAAGCCTGGGAACATCAACAATTGAATTGAATGAAAGCGGCGTATATCATATTTCCGTGGTGCTACAGTTAGGAGTAAGGTCTACCGCAGGCTCAACATGGATGGAAGTTCTCGTAAGAGATGGCTCCGACGTTACCGTGAAAAGTGTACAGGATTTATATGGGCAACATGCCGCGCCGAATAATACAAATCAAACCCTACAAGCAAGTTTTAGCTTTGTGGCGTCGGGTGGATATGATGTCAAGATAATGTTCAACAACACTTCGGGCAGTCTGCAAAATATTACAAAAGGCATAGTTTCCATCGAGAAAATAAAAGGCTTATAAAATGGCACCTCACAATAACGCAGGTATGCATTCAGCTACCACCGGGACCGGGACTCTGACCCTGACCACGGCTGTAAATGGCTTCAACACGTTTGCCAACGCGGGCGTGGTGACCGGGGAGATCCTGAAATTCACCATCATGGACGGCCTGAACCGGGAAACAAGCATCGGCACGTACACTGCCGCGGGCCTGACCTTGACGCGGGACACGGTAGAATCTTCCACAAACGGCGGGAGCAAGATCGATTGCTCAGGCAATCAGAACGTGTTTATCGTCAACCCCGCCTCCGATTTCGCGGTCGGCTGGATGCCCTACGCGTACATGATGGGCTATCCCCTGACCACGGCAATCGGGACGAGCCTGGCCATTGCCGCGAATGGTGGGACGCTGGCGGTCCCGGTCTACCTGCCCGCGCCGATGGCCTTGGAGTCTGTCTCCATCTGGCAGACCGACACCGCGACCGCCCGGGAGTGGAGATGGGATCTGTACCTAGACGCGGTGAATGATGCGCTCTCCTCGTCCAATACCCTGACCCGCAAGGCCGCGGCTACTGCCGTGCAAGCCTTCACGCCCTCAGCAGCCAGTAAGCAGACCATAGCCGCCGCGACCGACCCGACCAAACTATCCCCCGGTCTGTACTGGCTGGCTATCCAAAGCACGCACGCCACAAGCGCCCTGACCATTGGCGCGATTGCAGATAATGATTTTACGAATAACACAGCTCAAACTAAAACAACGACTAACCCCAATGGGGCGACGCTAGATATGGTATCGGCCACGTGGACGAAGGTAACGGATTTATATTGTGTTCGGCTGAATGGTCAGGTATTTGGCGGAAGTTCTCTGTTTTAGAGGAAATGAAAATGTCTAAACTAACAACCGACCCCAACGACCCGCGATTGGGTCATGGCGCAGATGAAACACCCCGATCACAACAAGAAGTTTACCTTATTCTTTCAGAAGATGAGCGCAAAAAAGGATTTGTTAGACCGTACCGCGACTCTTACAAGCACGTTGGAAGCAAGCCAAAATACCCATTGCGTGATTTGACAGAAGAAGAAAAAGAACGCTACAGCGGCGAAGATTATATCAAGTTTGAAATCTACCCAGAGAGTATGTCACCGAGGACAGGAAAATTCTGGACTCAAAAACAACTAGATCAAAACGGTTGCGGTGCTGTAACTACGATGGGACGAGAGTTATCCGAAACCTATGCACGCAATCCCCATTTCTACGGCGCAACTTATTGCGCCCACTGCCAAATGCACCGACCCGTAGCAGAATTTGTATGGGTTGCAGATGGCGAAGTTGTTGGGAGTTGACACCATGACCGGCATCTTCGCAACCGCAACCGTAGCAACCGCCTCCATCGGCCTGGAGATCGTGCTCTACGAGCCCATCAGCAGGATCGGCGGCATAAGCAGGTTTGTTGCCAACCCGCAACGCTATCCCACCTAAACTAAAAACACCCCTGCACGGGTGCTTTTAGTGTCGCGGCTTGCTCTGCTGGCCGCCTGATCGTTGGGTCCAACTGTCTGACGGGTGATCACTCTTCTCGCGGTTTGTCCGTCTGGGTAATTGTATCACCTATCGAATCCCGCCTATGGGGGAATTTCCCTACCCGCCGTCCTGCCCCAGCGCGCGGGCGGCTTCTTTCACAACTTCATTCAAGTTTAGCCAATTGTCGTGACCGTCTAAAACACTTGGATTGTCATACTTCTTATTGGCCTGTAAAAATCTGCCGTAGCGTTCTGCTATCCACATCAATTTTTTCACAGTGTTTCGAAGCCGCGCAATCTCGGCGGCCTGGTTAGTTTCTGATTTCGAGCATGTCGCAAAATGCTTTACCATGTGCGGAACGCTAGAGTCTGCGCCGCATTCCTCACAAATACAAACTAACTTGTGAACTAATTTATAACCCTCTGCCATGATCGCCGCCATTCTGTTTCACGCTCTTATAAGTGAGCGTATCCTTTTCCAGAATAACAATGGTATCAATGCACGTTTGTTTGAGAAACTTTTGCCACGATATTGACCACAATAACAGATAAGCACCAACCTTTTTCTCTATCACAACGCGCTGAGGCGTTGGCTTATCTGGAATGATGCCAATATCGAAGATAAACGATTTCCAGTTCTCGTCTTTCTTGGAAGGCCTCAAAACAAGTTTTGTTCTCGTTGCTGAAATTACATTCATTTCATCCTTCCTTCTTCCGCCGTCTGTCCGCGGGCGGGCTGGGCGCGCTGGGCGGCTTCGGTCGCCAGCCAGCGAATGGCGGCATTGTAGGCTGCTACGCGAGTTGTCCGAATAGCAATGCTCGGACTTCTAATGTCACCAACGCGGGCAACGTAATATTCCCATTGACCGGGCGGCATTATCCAAGCGCGACGAATGACAAGCCCGCGCTCGAATAGCTCTTGCTCCATTTGTGGCGTAACGGTTTTCATTTCGTCTCTGCTTTCTCTGCCGCCGCCGCGAGCGCCTGATAGCGTTCGTCGGGCGTCAGCCGTTCAATGATGTACGCCCGTTGCGCGTCGGTGATCTGCCCGCACCAGATACCCTTCGCCTTCGGGACCGGGCGCGACTTGCGGCCAGAGCCGGGACGGGAGCCGCCGTGGGTGAGTTTATTGTCCATCACATTTCCTTGGGGAGTTTTGAGAACCTGTAAATCGGATAAAGCGCGTTTCGTCTGCTTAGTTCACGCTCAATTGATTGAGCTTCTGCGAGAAAATCCCAAAGGTTTACCATTCGCTCGCGGTCGGGTACTCGAATGAGTGTGTCGAGTCTGTCTTGCAACCGCTCTGTTGTTGCTGCCTTGGTTTCACACTTGAAGATTATGCCTGTTGTCATCGTCTGTTCCTTTCCGTTGAAAACAGTATACACCCGTTCCCGTAGCCTGTCAAGTAAAATCATCAATTGACGAAGTGATCGTTTTGTGTACTATTGACTTTTGATTCCGAAAGTTGTATTATTGTTTTATCGCATCTGTGAACTAGACTCCTGTCATGTACCGATGCGGCGTTGGTTGTCTAGTTGAAGCATGACATTTACTTTGATACCTTTTATTGACGCTGGGGGCTGGCTCGGTGTGCCGTCCGTTGAGTGCAGGGAACGGACCTTGATTGAGCAGAGCGAAAGTATTGCATGCCTTAGGCGTAAGCTGCACAGCCAGAGTCTACATGAATAGGGAGCCCGCGAAATTCGCGGGCTCCCTGGCTTAATCCCGAAACTCCACCCTAACCCCATGCTCCGGCGTCACCACGATTTCGCGGCACAACCGCAATAACAACGCGTTCACAACCCCAGGCTCTTCGCTCCGTATCCACTCCGGCAGGTGCGCAAGAACAGCCTTCGCCTTTTCGAGTGTTTTCTCGAACGTCTCGCGCTCCTGCTGCTTGCGAATATAGGCCAGCTCCCCATCCTTCACCGCTTTGACCTGGGCGTTGATCGCCTTTATCCTCCTCTCCGCTTCGTCGTGGGTATATATCTCGCTCTCATACGCCTGCTGGATTTTCAACCTTTGCCGCTCGAGATCCGCCAGGACTGGCGCCGGATCGTAGGCGGTAGACTCTCGCGCGGCCACGGTGACATTCTGCAAAGCAACGCTTATGGCCTCGGGGATAATCTCCATGGCCATGGCGTTGGAAATCTTGACGTGCCTGGACTTGCACCACCACCTGACGTCCTTGTGATAGATTCTCTTGCCGCAAACCGAGCAGGTCAAGAGTCCCGTGAGTGGATAGAGATTGAGACGCGGCCCCGCCGCCCGCCGTTCGACTTCGATCATGATCCTTTGGTATTCCTCCCAACTATACAAGGGCTTGTGTTTTCCATCTTTTATGATCGGGTTGGGATTGGCGACCAGCCGGGCGGTATTACTGCGTGCATCGCGGACGGTGAGACGCCGGCCAAAATACACCCGACCTGCATACCACGGGTTAGAGATGATCTTCTTGATCGTGCTTCGCGACCACGGCCCCTGCCCGGTGGGTGTAGCGTATCCCGCTTTGATGAGATGCGCCTGTATCTGGTGATAGGACTTGCCGTCCAGGAACAAATCCTTTATCTCCCGAATGATCGCCGCTTGCGATGGGACGATAATTGGGACGGCTTGCGAGTCGGCTTCCTGGCCGGGCGGCTTGCTATATCCCCATGGGATTTTTAGCGCATACAGTCCACGGTTGACACGGGCCGGCACGCCGAATTTATACTTGCGCCGCAAATCGCTTACCTGCCAGCGGCTTATGATCTGGTTTAGCCCCATCATCATAGAGGACGAGTCGGAGGACTGCAGGCGGAAATCTTCAACGGGCAGCGGCTCGAC
>DASTOD010000747.1:0-5404 GCA_035762645.1 Binatia bacterium
GTCCAACAATCCCGCCTCTCCTTTCTATCGGGGCCGCCGGCGCATGGTCGACTGCGTCAACTTCGTTGCCTCGGTGTCTCCCGGCGGGCGGCTTGAACTGGCGCAGAGTTTGGGACAACATTTAAAAAAGCTTCGCCGGCCGGGAAAGGCGATCTTTATCTCTGATTTTCTGATGCCTGCCCAGGCGTACCAACAAGGGCTCGATCTGTTGCGCGCCTTTAACCTCGATATCGTGGCCATCCAGGTGTTGGCGCGACCGGAAGCGGATCCTGCCTTCCCGACCGGAAGCTTGCAACTGGTGGACAGCGAAAGTCTAGGTCAGATCAACTTCCCATGGGACGCTGCTACTCGCCGCGAGTATCAAGCCCGGCTGGCGCAGCACAACCTCGAAATCCGCAGCTTCTGCCATCAAAGCGGTATCCATTATTCTCTTTACGTAACCGATCGCGACTTGGCGGATTTCATTTTCGCGACATTGCCGGCCATCGGCCTGTTCAAATAATTCATGGAGTTTCTCAATCCTACAGCGCTTTACGGGCTCCTGGCAGTTCCGTTACTGCTTATCCCTTATCTGATCAGAAGAAAGCCGCGGCGGCTTATTTTTTCCAGCTTGCTGCTCTTCGCAGGCATGACATCGCGCTCCGGCGCCCGGCCCTGGGGCAGGCTGCGCCTCCCGCCCATTTTCTTTCTCCAGCTACTTCTTTTGATCCTGCTGATCCTGGCGTTGGGTGAGCCGGTGTTTTCCGTCCGCCCTTCGAGGATTGCCATCGTGTTGGATAATTCGGCGAGCATGCAGACGCTGGAACAGGGCCAGACGCGCTTCACATTGGCCAGAGAGAGGGCGCGCGATCTGCTCGCCGATCTTGGCGCAACCGGCAGAGTGGACCTTTATGTCACGCTGCCGCGGCTACAAAAAACCCACGCCGATCCGCTGAATCCGGCGGAGGCGGGTGCACTCCTCGGCCGTTTGGCGCCCCTGGATCTGGGCGACACAGGCGTGGATTACAACAGTCTTTTCGCTCGATTGGCAGCGGACAACGACTACGACTGGATCTATTTCATCACCGATCACCCAGCGCGGGGCGACGCGGCAAAGCTGAGGGTCGTTTCGGTCGGTCGTCCGGCCGCCAATTGGGCGATCACTTCGTTTCAGATCTCCCGATCCTCTTTACTAACCCCGCGCCTGCAGGCCACGGTCGAAGTGACGAACTTTTCTCCCAAAGACGCTCGCATCAAAGTGCTGCTCAAAAGCGGCGGCGCCGTGGTTGCAAGCCGTGAACTCATGGTCGGAGGAGGTAGAACCAGCAGTGCGAGTTTCGAGGGGTTTCCGGCAAAATCCTATTATGAAGCCGAGATCGAGCCGCGCGACTCCTTGGTGCTCGACAATCGGCGCTTTGCCGCCCCGCCTAGGTCCCAGAACCTCCGCATTTTGGGCGTCTCGCCGCGACCCCAGGAACTCGCGAGCTTACGAACCATCCCCGGCGTCAGTGTGGACCTGATAGCGCCTGCCGACTATGAGAAAACCGACCGCTCCGGCTACGGGCTGGAGGTTTTCCATTTTTCCACGTTGGCCGTCCTGCCGCGCAATCCAGCGCTCTTCGTGTTGCCGCCGGACAATAACGCCCTGGTCGATTTGCAAAAGCCGGTTGCCCGGCCGGTAGTATCGAGCTGGCGCGAGCCTCACGAGCTTACTCGCTATGTGAACTTTGCTCTGTTTCGCCCTAACTACGCTCGCCCGCTAAAGGCAAACAGTGCCGGTGAGTCGATCATCGAGAGTCCGGACGGCGCGCTCGCCTTTGCCGTAGAGCGACAAGGCAGTCGTTATCTCGTTCTTGGCTTCGACCCTTTTCCTTATTTAGGCCGAGACAATCTTCCGGTCTCGATTTTTACCCTGAATTTCCTGGACTGGTTCGTCGAGTCCTCAAGAGCCAAGGCGATTGCTACCGGGGAACCGCTGGGCGCTGGTAATGCTCAACGAGGGGATCTGCTCATTACGCCGAAGGGCGACAAAATAGCGCTCAAGCCCGGTGGCGGTGATTTCGCCGCCACCTTTTACCAGGGCATTTATGAGCTCCCGCGCGGTGGCCAAAGGGAATGGGTTCCGGTAAATTTTGACGATATCAACGAGTCGGATCTCCGTGAGCCCGCAACGATCGAGCTTCGCGGTCAAGCGCCCGGCACGAGCAGTCCGTCGATACTCTTCGCCTTCTGGCCATATCTGCTGCTGGCCTCTTTGCTCCTGCTCTTTTTAGAATGGTTTATCAACCCGCGCGTGGCGTCCTCACGGTTGCCAAAGCAGTCGAAGCAGTCTGTGAAGGGTTTATGAACGACCTCTTGACTCAAATCCACCTTGCCAAGCCGTTGTATTTATGGCTTTTGCTGGCAGTGCCGGTGCTTTGGTTCCGGTTTCGAGCGCATCGACCGGCGGTGATCATTTGGCGTACGTTCATCTTGCTCCTGTTGATCGTTACGCTCGCCGATCCTCAGTGGGTCGCGGAACAAGCCAGAACCGAAGAGGCGCCGGGCGAAGAGCGGATCTTTGCTTTTGATCTCTCCAAGAGCATCCCGGCGAGCATGCGCCGTTGGATGGACGGCGCCGCGCAGGGACCATTAGCGCCAAATCGACAGGATCGGGTCTTCGTTTTTGCTTCCGATGCAATAGAAACCGGCGATTGGCGGGCGTGGCTCAAAGGCGGAGGCGGCCAAACGGGCACAATACGGCCTGATAAAACCAATTTAGAAAAGCTGTTTGCTACCGTCATGGCGCTTCCCGCCAAGCCCCGGCGTCTGTTTCTATTCACCGACGGCTGGGAAACCGAGGGAAACCTGGAACGGTCGTTGCCGGCTATCGCTGGCGCCGGTATCAAGATATTTCCGATTGTGCCAACGGAGCGCCCGGCCATTAATAATGTCGCAGTCGCTAAAATTGTCGCACCGGCTCATGGCAATAGTGGAGAAGCGGTCAATCTCCGAGTCGTCTTGGAAAATCAAAGCGATCATGAGATCGACGGCACGTTGGCGCTGTCGCGCGCCGGCCAATCCTTGAAAAGTGAATCGGTCAAACTGAGACCCGGAAGTCACCTTTTCACCTCTCAGGTTACCCTTCCTGAAAGCTCATTAACTTCCTATGGCGCGACGTTCACTCCACGACGACCCGAATCGGACGTGAATTCAGTGGATAATCAGGCGCTGGCCTGGGTCACCGTTCAAAGCAAAGCCAAGGTGCTGTTATTGAACGGCCGTCCCGGCGCGGGGCGCTACCTCGAGCAGATTCTTAAACGGCAGGGTTTCGAAGTGACGTCTTCTTCGTCAGATACGCCTCCCGCACCGGCAGGTCATAGCGTCGTTGTCTTTAACAATGTCGAGCGTGAAAAGCTTTCCTCCACCTATCTCGCTGCCATCGAGCGATATGTGGCTGAGGGCAACGGCTTTTTAATCCTCGGCAACGAGCCCAGCTTTGCGCCCGGTGCTTATCGCCGCACCGCCATAGAAGCGCTCCTCCCCGTAGAGCCGAGAGAGCCCCGAAAGGAGGAAAAAAATCGCGCCATTGTACTCGTCATCGATAAGTCAGGCAGCATGCGCGACGAGAACCGCTTCCTTTACGCTCAGGAAGCCGCCGTGGCCGTAGCACGTCAGCTAAAGGATAACGATCTGCTTGGCGTTATCGGTTTCGACAGCAGCCCTTTCGTCGTCGTACCGCTGTCCCCTATAGCGGCTCTTCGAGGAAACGTCGAAAGCCAGATAACGAGGCTGAAACCCGGTGGTCGAACTTATCTCCTCCCGGCGATCGCCGAGGCGAAAAGACAGATTGAAAGACAGAACGCCAGCACCAAGCATGTGATCATCTTGAGCGATGGCGAAACCGGCGGCAGCGGCGGCGACTATATAGACCTCGTCAACGTCATGAAGACTGAGCTCAAGGTCACCGTTTCAACGGTCGCCATCGGGTCCGACGCCAATATCCCCCTGATGAAGCGGATCTCGCAATACGGCGGTGGATTTTTTCACCACACCTTCGACCCAAAGAGCTTGCCGCAGATCGTATTACGACAGCTTCAGGATAAGCCCAAAGAGGAGCCGCCGGCCGAGCGAGACTTCCTGCCGGTGCCGGAGCGGGGCTCGGAACTGCTCGCCGGCGTTGGCGAAAAATATCCGACCGTGCGCGGTAATATGGATACGGACCTCAAACGCGGCGCCAGGCTGGACCTTTCGATCGCGCGAGAGGAGCGGAAATCGCCGTTACTGGCCACCTGGAGGTATGGGAAAGGCAAGAGCGCGGCTCTGACCATGGACCTGGAGGGGCGCTTTAGCAAGAATTGGATCCAGTGGAGCGGGTTGCAAAACTTCTGGGACAAAGTGTTCGATTGGCTGCGACCCGGGGTTCAACCTGTACCGGCGCACGAGGCAAGGGTCAGTTTCTCGGGCAATCAACCGATAATGGACCTTTATGTTTATGACGACCTTAGCGCCGATAGCCAGTTCCGTTTTTCAGTAAACGGTAAAGGAGTCCGGGTAGACGGCGCTTTCAAAAAATTGGCCCCCGGTCATTTTCAAGCTGCTCTACCGAATACAGCACCGGGGGATTATCGAATCGATTTGACCGAAGAGCATTCGGGTCGTCGTCTGGCCTATCCTTCGGTTGGTTATACGCTGCCTTACGGGGCCAACAGCGAGTACCCGCGGCCCGAGTTCAATAACCAGCTGCTCGAGAAGTTGGCCAAAGTGTCCGGAGGAGAAATTAACCCTAAACTATCAAACCAAACTCCCGAGACCCAGGTGACAAAGTCTTACAGGCCATTTCGGAATCCTTTGATAGCCCTGATATTCGCACTATTCCTACTCGAGATTGCCTTTCGACGGCTGCTACTTTCCGAAACCACATAGTTTCGTAGCTTGGCACAGCCTATTTTCCCTTTCCTTTTTCGGTACTTTTCGTTTGACAGCAGCTTCAAAACGGTTTATTAGACTTAGAAACCGACTCGGGCTGCCGGCTGACGTGAAGCTACTCAATCCTGGATTACCTCTGCGCGACCTTCGTAATCGCCTGCTATGGTTAGGGGTCATAAGCACTGTTTTCTGGGTAAGACCCATCGACGTTAACGCAACTCCCAAGGCAACAAGCGCGAGCCAAGCCAAAAAGGCCAAAGCCCAAGCCGCGAGTGCCCGGACTGCGACGCCAACCCAGGCCCGCAAATTGATCCTTCCACAGCGTCACACTGTAACCAGCGACCCCTTAGAAGAAAGGTGGGAGCATATCACGCACAGGACAAGAGCCGGCGACTCGTTTCCATTGTTATTAAACCGTTTGGCTTTGTCCCAAACCGAAAGGCGTCTTTGGGTCCGATCAATAGAGCGCGACTTCGGCAAGAAGCCGCTACCCGCCGGCAAAGCCGTGCACTTCTAC
>DASTOD010000748.1:0-13821 GCA_035762645.1 Binatia bacterium
GGACGGCAAAATCACGCCCGTGGATGTCAAAGTCAACGATCGGGTACTCTTTGGGAAATACTCGGGAACCGAGATCAATATCGAGGGCCAGGAACATTTGATCATGCGCGAGGAGGACATCCTGGGCGTAATCGAGAAGTAGCTTTTCAAAAGAATTTCAAGGAGGAACCCAAAAAATGGCAGCCAAAATGGTAAAATTTAATAGGGACGCACGGGACGCGATACTACGCGGAGTCAATATCCTGGCGGACGCGGTAACAGTCACTTTAGGACCCAAGGGGAGAAACGTCGTCTTGGACAAGTCTTTCGGCGCGCCGAACGTTACCAAGGATGGGGTAACGGTGGCGAAAGAGATAGAACTCGAAGACAAGTTTGAGAACATGGGGGCGCAAATGGTCAAGGAGGTTGCCAGCAAAACCTCCGATGTCGCCGGCGACGGCACGACCACGGCAACTGTCCTGGCGCGCCAGATTTTTACCGAAGGCGTAAAGCTGGTCGCCGCCGGACACGATCCTATGTCGCTCAAGCGCGGAATCGACAAGGCGGTCGAGGCCATTGTCGGCGAGCTGAAGAATTTGTCCAAGCCGACCAAAGATCCGAAAGAGATCGCCCAGGTCGGCACGATTGCAGCCAACAATGATTCGACGATTGGCGATGTCATTGCGGAGGCGATGAACAAAGTGGGCAAAGAGGGTGTCATCACGGTCGAGGAAGCCAAAGGGCTCGAGACCACTCTCGACGTCGTGGAGGGCATGCAGTTCGATCGCGGTTATCTGTCCCCCTACTTCGTCACCGATCCCGAACGAATGGAATGCGTGCTGCAAGACGCTTATCTTTTGATTCACGAGAAGAAAATCAGCAACATGAAAGAATTATTGCCCGTCCTGGAACAAATCGCCAAGTCGGGCAAGCCCTTTATCATTATCGCCGAAGATATCGAAGGCGAGGCCTTGGCTACCCTGGTGGTGAACAAGATTCGCGGCACTCTTCACTGCGTGGCCGTAAAGGCCCCCGGGTTCGGCGATCGGCGCAAAGCCATGCTCGAGGATATCGCCATTCTAACCGGCGGCAAGCTCATCGCCGAGGAGCTAGGAATAAAGCTGGAGAACGTCTCTTTGCAGGACTTGGGCCGCGCCAAGAGAATCGTCGTGGACAAAGATAATACGACCATTGTCGATGGCGCCGGGAAGAAATCCGACCTGGAAGCACGAATCAAACAGATCCGCGCTCAAATCGAAGAGACCACCTCCGATTATGATCGCGAAAAGCTCCAGGAGCGTCTCGCGAAATTGATCGGCGGCGTTGCCGTCATCAATGTCGGCGCGGCGACTGAAATAGAGATGAAAGAAAAAAAGGCTCGCGTGGAAGACGCGCTTCACGCCACCCGCGCCGCGGTGGAAGAAGGCATCGTCCCCGGCGGCGGCGTGGCCCTGCTCCGTGCTTCCACGGCGCTGGATAAAATCAGAGTTTCCGACGAGGAGAAATGGGGAATCAGCATCGTCAAGCGCGCGTGCGAAGAGCCCCTTCGCCGGATCGCAACCAATACCGGCGTCGAAGGGGCGATCGTGCTACAGAAGGTGAAGGAAGGCAAAGGCGCCTTCGGCTTCAATGCCGCCACCGAGGAATATGAAGATCTGATGAAGGCCGGAATTATCGATCCAACTAAAGTTGTCCGTACCGCGCTTCAAAATGCGGCATCGGTGGCAGGCATGCTTTTGACTACCGAGGCCATGGTGGCGGAGAAGCCGGAAGAAAAACCGGCTATGCCACCAATGCCACCGGGAGGCGGCATGGGAGGCATGGGTGGCATGGGCGGCATGATGTAAGTGAGATCCTTTAGCGGTAAAAGGCCCGTTATGCCGATGAAGAGCAGGCATAACGGGCCTTTTTGTTGCAGATGGGTTGACACCGGGGGATTTTCATACTACTCTTCTTTGAGTAATTCCCCTGAAAATATCATAGCTTAGCTACATGTTTGAATCCCTAACCGAAAAACTGGAACTGACCTTTAAACGCCTGCGCGGTCAGGGAAAAATAACCGAAAAAAATATCGACGAGGCCCTGCGGGAGGTTAGGCTCGCCCTGCTCGAAGCCGATGTCCACGTCAAAGTCGTCAAGAATTTTCTGGAAACGGTAAAATCCAAGTCTCTCGGCCAGGAAGTCCTGCAAAGCCTCACCCCGGATCAGCAGTTCATTAAGATCGTCAGAGATGAGATCACTGCGCTCTTGGGGGGCGAATACCGCGAATTCGATTTAAAGGCGTCCCCGCCAGTCGTTATCATGGTCGTCGGCTTACAAGGCTCGGGTAAAACGACGACTCTCGCAAAGCTTGCGCGCCATCTGAAGAAAGCTAACAAGAGACGCCCGTATTTGGTCCCTGCCGATATCTACCGGCCGGCAGCCATCGACCAGCTCAAAATCCTCGGTAAAGAGGTTGATCTGCCGGTACATGACCCCGATCCGAAACTCTCGGCTGTCGAAATTTGCCGACAGGCTCTCGAAGAGGCAAGAAAGCGGTTCTATGACCTCCTGCTCATCGATACCGCCGGCCGGCTACACATCGACGATGAGCTCATGCGCGAACTCTCGGCAATCAAACAAACGGTCAATCCGCACCAGATTCTCTTCGTCGCGGACGCCATGACGGGCCAGGATGCAGTCAATCAGGCCTTGGGATTCGATCGGCAGCTCGGTCTCACCGGAATAATCCTCACCAAACTCGACGGCGACGCCCGGGGCGGCGCGGCCTTGTCGATTCGCGACATGGTTGGGAAGCCGATTTTTTTCTCCGGGGTTGGAGAGAAGTTGGACGCTCTGGAGCCTTTCTATCCGGATCGCTTGGCGTCGCGAATTTTGGGTATGGGCGATGTCCTGTCGCTCATCGACAAGGTCCAGCAAAACGTCGAACAGAAAGAAGCCGCCCGCCTGCAAAAGGCATTTCAGAAGCAGCAATTTACCTTGGAGGAATTCCAGCTGCAGCTCCAGCAGATCAAAAAAATGGGCTCCGTCGGGAGCCTCTTGGAACTGATTCCGGGCGGTAAAAAACTTTCCGCGCAGGTGGATGCCGATCAAGCCGAACAAGACCTGAAGCGGGTCGAAGCGATTATCAACTCGATGACTCCCGAAGAGCGGCGCAATCCCGCCGTTTTGAACGGTAATCGTCGGCGTCGAATCGCCCAGGGAAGCGGCACCACGGTGACAGACGTCAATCGATTGATGAAACAGTTCATGGAAATGAAAAAAATGATGCAACGGGTGAGCAAGCTGGGAATGCGGTCGCTGCTCGGCCGAGCGCCTAGCCCGTTTTAAAAAGGAGAAGGAAAATATCATGAGCGTCACCATTCGTCTGAGCCGGCACGGGGCTAAAAAGAAGCCCTTTTACCGCATCGTCGTGAGCGACCGCCGCTTCGCGCGCGATGGTCGCTACATCGAGCAAGTCGGCACCTATGATCCCAATGCGGCCAGCGGTGGAATCAAACTCAATCACGAGAAGATCGACAAGTGGATCAAACAAGGAGCCAGGCCAAGTGAGACCGTTTCCCAGTTGATGACGAAACACAAGACCGCCGATTAAACTTGACTCACAGGAGGTGACCTCCTCCATGAAGGAACTGGTGCAATACGTGGCTAAGTCCTTGGTGAACAATCCCGATGCTGTTGAGGTCAAAGAAACCGAAGGAGATAGCGCCTCGGTCGTAGAATTGAGGGTGGCGAAAGAGGACTTGGGGCGGATCATCGGAAAGCAAGGCAGAACGGCAAAATCCATTCGTACGATTCTCAATGCCGCAGCGTCACGAACCAACCGAAAAGTAGTGCTGGAAATTGTCGAAGAAAAATAAGCAGTAATCTCTGCTACGGCGGTGTCGGAACGGCTCGTTGCTCTTGGCCAGGTTGTCACTACCCACGGGATCGCCGGGTGGCTGAAGGTCAATTGTTATAACTCCGACTCCACGGTTCTCTCCTCGGCCCGCCAAGTCTATCTCGAGAGGCCAGGAATTCGGTCGGCGCACGAGATAGAAGAAAGCAAACCGTACAAGCGCCATTTTCTCGTCAGACTGCGCGGCATCGACGGCATCGCCGAGGCACAGCGGTGGGTCGGCTGCGTGCTCTCCGTCGCGGAGGATGCTCTTCCGGCGTTGAACGCCGGCGAATATTACCAATACCAGGCGCTCGGCCTCGAGGTCATCGATGTCAAGGGAGAGCGTATCGGCGTTGTAAGTCGAATTTTGTCCACGCCCGGCGGCGAATTGTACGTCGTCAAAGGACCGACCAAGGAACACTTCATTCCCGCGGTAAGAGAGATCGTCGAGAAAGTCGATTTCTCCGCCGGACAGATCACCATCAATTCTCCTGAAGGACTTTTGGATCTCTAAGCCGGATCTCGGTCGATGCTAAATTTTACCGTCGTTACGCTCTTTCCGCAGATGTTCGCGGCTCCTTTGAGCCAGAGCATTCTCAAAAGGGCCCAGGAAAACGCGCTAATTTCGATTCGTCTCGTCGATCTTCGGGCCTATGCCCTCGACCGTCACCGCACGACCGACGATTACCCCTACGGCGGCGGTCAGGGCATGGTGATGAAGCCTGAGCCTCTCGTGGCCGCGATCGAAGATCTTCGCGCCCAATCCACGCCGGCTCGGGTGGTTCTTCTTTCGCCGCAAGGAAGAGCTTTCACTCAGCACGAAGCGTGCCGACTCGCGCAGGAAAAAGACTTGGTTCTGGTCTGCGGCCGCTACGAAGGAGTAGACGAGCGGGTCAAATCTTTCGTCGACGAAGAGCTGTCCATCGGCGATTACACTTTGAGCGGCGGCGAGCCCGCGGCCATCGTCATCATTGATGCCGTTTCTCGACTGATTCCGGGCGTGCTCGGTAACGAAGATTCGGCCCTGCAAGAGTCTTTTTCCGAAGCGCTGCTGGAGTACCCGCAGTACACGCGCCCGGAGATTTTCCGGGGCATGAAGGTTCCAGATGTGCTTCTTTCCGGCGATCATGAGCGCATCAGACGGTGGCGGCGCGAGCGGAGCATCGAATTGACGCGGGAGCGACGACCCGATCTCCTGGCGAAGGCTCCCCTGGCCCGCGAGGAGAAAGATCGACTCGCCGCCGCCCGAGCGCCCGTCTATCTGGCTCTGCTTCACTATCCTGTGTATGACAAGAACGGCATGGTCGTGACGACGGCGGTCACCAATATGGATCTCCACGACATCGCCCGTTCGGGAAGAACTTATGGAGTCCGTGGTTTTTATGTGATCACTCCCGTAAAGGCGCTGCAGAAACTGGCGCGCAAAATCATCGAGCACTGGGAGGCAGGCTACGGGAGCCAGTATAATCTGACCCGCAAGGAGGCGCTGTCGTTGGCGCGCATCAGGGATACGCTGGATGACGCGCTGATCGATATCGAGCGCGAAAGCGGGGAAAAGCCTTTGCTGGTCGTCACCTCAGCCCGGGCCGGGGAAAAGCGCACCTCTTTCGCCGAGCTTCGAGACATGTTACAAAAGAAAACTCGGCCTTTTCTCCTGCTTCTCGGCACAGGATGGGGATTAACCCAAGAAGTATTTTCACAGGCCGATTACGTTCTTGAAGCGATCCAGGGAGCCACGGATTATAACCATCTGTCGGTCAGGTCCGCTGCGGCAATCATCTTAGATCGCCTCCTGGGGCGCGAGCCATCGTAAGGAGTCAGCCATGAACATCGTCGACCAGCTCGAAACGGAACAGTCGAAAAAGGAAGCACCCGCCCTCAAGCCGGGTGAAACCGTCCGTGTCCATGTCAAGGTAGTCGAAGGGGAAAAAGAAAGGACGCAGGTTTTCGAGGGCATTGTCATCGGCATCGCCGGAAAGGGAAACCGGGCGACTTTCACGGTCAGAAAAATTTCCTATGGCGTCGGCGTGGAGCGTATTTTTCCCATCCATTCGCCGCGTATTGAAAAAGTCGAAGTCGTCGGCCGCGGCAAAGTTCGCAGGGCTAAACTCTACTATTTGCGGCAAAGATCGGGCAAGGCGGCTCGTCTTTACGGCGATGAGGGGCAAGGCGGTTGATGGGCTCCAGCTCTAGCCGGCTCCCAGGACGAATCCCTTGCCTTCGAACACCGCGCCCGGGTGAATCTTCAACTCCCCCGCCTTCACGACACCGTTAAAATGCCCGCCGGGGAGGATTTCAAAACAGCCGAGCACCTGGACGTTGCCGATCAATCTTCCTTGCAGTTGTAAGTGGCGCGCCGAAACACGGGCGTCCACTTGAGCGTTCGGTCCGACGACCAAGAGATCGCTCGCTTTCAGCTCGCCACTGAAACGGCTATCGATTTTGACCGGGAGATTATAATTCAGCCTGCCGGAGACCGCCGAGTCCGGGAAAAGCACGGTTCTCACGGCGCCCTGAATAAAGCTGGGACGGGTATTTTGCGGGCTTTCCGGCATTCCCGAAGACCTCACGACGCGAGCGGCTACCATACCATTCAACGGCACGGAACAAAAGCCGCCACCGTCCCGACTCTAGGCTCGAATCGCAAATGTGCTAGCATAGCGGCATGGATCTATTCGCTTCCAACCCGCCTCATCCCGACCGCGCCCGCGCGCCGCTAGCGGAAAGGATGCGGCCCAAAACGCTCGATGAGTTTGTCGGTCAAGATCACCTTCTGGCTCCCGGCAAGCTGCTGCGCGAAATGGTCGAGGCTCGGGAGCTACGGTCGCTCATCTTGTGGGGTCCCCCGGGCAGCGGAAAGACCACTTTGGCATTGATTCTGGCGCGTTCGGCAGGAGCGGCCTGTGTCCAGTTTTCCGCCGTAACCGCCGGAGTCAAAGACCTCAAAAAAATAGCCCAAGAAGCAGAAGAGTTTCACCGGCTCGGTAAGCCGACCGTCCTGTTCGTCGACGAAATCCACCATTTCAACAAAGCGCAACAGGACAATTTCCTGCCCCATGTAGAGCGGGGAACGCTCATCTTGATCGGCGCGACTACGGAGAACCCATCGTTTGAAGTGATTTCGCCCCTGTTATCGCGCTGCAAGGTGCTCGTTCTAAATCCTCTTGCCGCCGAAGACATTGGAAGAATCATCGATCGGGCATTGCAAGATGGCGCCCACGGCCTTGGGTCGTCCGATTGGCGGATCAGCCCGGAAGCCCGCGCATTCTTAATCGAACAATCTCAGGGAGACTGCCGTGTGGCGCTGAATGCTTTGGAAACCGCGGTGACATTAGCGCGCAAAAACAAAGGCAACCGAATCATCGGCTTGGAGCCTATGCAGGAGGCGCTGCAGCGCAAGCCGCTTCGATATGACAAGGCCGGCGAAGAGCACTACAACGTCATATCGGCCTTTATCAAAAGTCTTCGCGGCAGCGATCCGGACGCCGCGCTTTACTGGCTCATGCGCATGATCGAGGCGGGTGAAGAGCCGCTGTTTATCGCGCGACGGATGATTATTTTTGCCGCCGAAGACATAGGCAATGCCGATCCCCAAGCGCTGCAAGTCGCGGTCGCCGCCAAAGACGCCGTTCACTTCGTGGGCTTGCCCGAAGGCCGAATTCCGCTGGCTCAGGCGACGACTTACTTGGCGACGGCGCCGAAGTCGAACGCGTCGTATAAAGCGATGCTGGCGGCCGCGAAGGATGTCGAGGACCACGGCGCGTTGTCCGTTCCCCTCCATCTACGCAACGCCCCTACCCCGCTCATGGAGAAACTGGGCTACGGTAAAAACTATAAGTACGCTCACAATTATCCCGACGGGATGGTCGAGCAGGAGCATCTACCAAGGGAGCTTCAGGGCAGGACGTACTATTCACCGGCTGATTCAGGATATGAAAAAGAGATCGGTAAACGCCTGCAGTTTTCGCGGGAGAAAAAGAAAGGGAACACGAGCTAGTCCGTTTTTCGATCCTCCCCCCACACGCAAACTCGCATGCCGTCCCCAGACGCCGTCACGCTGGGCTATTCAGCAATTTCCGCCAGATCTAACAGAAAAGCATAGGCCAACGCTGTCTCGCGGTGGCGTCTAAAACGACCCGAGAGGCCGCCATGACCGGCCTCCATGTTGGTCTTCAAGATCAACCGATTCTGATCGGTTTTCATGGCGCGCAGTTTGGCGGCCCATTTGGCCGGCTCCCAATACTGGACCTGGGAATCGTGCAGACCCGCCGTGATGAGAAGATTCGGGTAATCCTTGGCTTCCACGTTGTCATAGGGCGAATAGGACAGCATGTAGTCGTGGTGCGCTTTTTGGTTTGGGTCGCCCCATTCGTCGTATTCCCCGGTCGTCAGGGGTATCGAAGGGTCGAGCATCGTCGTCACGACGTCGACAAAAGGGACTTCGGCGACTATGCCCTTGAAAAGACCCGGGCGCATGTTGGCGATCGCGCCCATCAGCAGTCCGCCGGCGCTTCGCCCCATGGCGAAAAGTTTACCCGGATCGGCAAACCCTTCCCGAACGAGATATTCCGCGCATGCGATAAAATCGTAAAAGGTGTTTTTCTTGCTCAGAAGCTTGCCGCTCTCGTACCACCCGCGTCCAAGTTCTTGTCCGCCGCGAACATGAGCGACGCCATAAACGAAGCCGCGATCGATCAAACTCAAACGGGGCGAAGAAAAGGCGGCATCCAGGCTGAGCCCATACGACCCGTAGCCATAAAGCAAGAGGGGATTCCTGCCGCCCTTTTTAACTTCCTTGCGATAGACAACCGAGATCGGAATCTCGGCGCCATCGGCTGCCGGAGCGTGGAGTCGTTCGGTCACATAGTGCTCCGGGCTGAAGCCGCCAAGAACTTCCTCTCGTTTCATCAAAGTCTTATGACGCTTTAGCATGTCGTAGTCATAGACCGACGACGGCGTCTTCATCGATGTGTACTCGAAGCGCAGCATTGCGGTATCGAACTGGGTATTGAGGCCGAGATTCGCGCGGTAGGCAGGCTCGTCGAATTCCAAACAATAGCTCTCGCCTCCCGACCAAGGCATCACGCGAATTTCGGTGAGGCCGCGCCTTCGCTCTTCAAGCACGAGGTGATCCTTAAAGATTTCAAAGTCCGTGAGGAACACTTCGTCGCGATGAGGCACGATCTCCTGCCATTGCTCTTTGGCGTGGTTTCCCAGGGGCGCCCATACGAGCCGAAAATTTTTCGCCTGATCATTGGTTCGGATGAGGAATCGGTCGCCGAAATGATCCACATGATACTCATGATCCCTCTCCCGAGCGAGGAAAACCTTGAAGTCTCCCGTAGGATGATCAGCGTCCAGATACCGGTACTCCTGGCTCACGGTTTGCGAGGACACGATCATCAGATATTTCTTGGATTTGGTCTTGAAAACGTACACTCCGAACGTTTCATCGTCTTCTTCGAACACGAGGTCATCCTGCGCCGGATCCATGCCAAGAACGTGACGATAGATTCGGTAGGCCCGGAGAGTCGCCGGGTCCTGTTTGGCGTAGAAGAGGGTCTTTGGGTCATTCGCCCAGGCAAAATTTTCAGTGACTTCCGGGATCAAATCCGCAAGATATTCACCGGTCGTTAGGTTCTTGAAATGGGTGGTATAGATTCGGCGTCCCTCGGTATCGACGGCATAGGCAAGAATATCCTGCCCCGAGCTGACCGCCCATCCGCCAAGAGAAAAAAACTCATGCCCCCGAGCTAATTCATTGGCATCGAGCATGATCTCTTCCGGCCCGTCCAGGGAATCCCTCTTTCGAGCGTAAAGGGGATACTCTTTTCCCTCCTCGTATCGCGTATAGTAAAAATAGTCGTCTCTTTTGTAAGGCACGGACATATCCGTCTGTTTGAACCGGGCCTTGATCTCTTCGAAGATTTTGTCTTCCAGAGGCTTGATCGAAGCGAGCCCTTTCTCGGCGTATTCATTTTCCGCGTTTAAATACGCGATCACCTCCGGATTGTCCCGCTCTCTAAGCCAGTAGTAATCGTCCACGCGCACGTGCCCGTGCTTCTCTAATTTCACGGGTATCTTCTTAACCATTCGGAGCCTCCATCGCTAAGGCCCGCTACTCGCTTTCAAAGGCGACGGCATCCGTCGGCTGTTGAGCAGGGGATTCTATAATTTGGGGTGTAATATCCAATCCTGTAGCGGATGTCCAACTGGGTCCGATTGCCGCTGCGTTGACAGAGTAGAAATCATCGGCTACCCTCGCCTGCACTCGATTTGCGGCGCGATAACACTTTGCAACCGATAAAGTCCCTCGTCAGCCAAAAAAACAGAGTCCCCAAAATAATCTATCGGCTTGGTACGATCTCCGCACTGGTGTTTCTGCTGCATCTTGCGGCAGCGCTGTTGCCGCCGCGGGTCTGCGGCGAATCTGCGCCCAGGGCGATCGTGGTGGCCTGGGACGGCACCGTTCCCGATTTTGTCCATGAGCTGCTGCGCGAAGATCATCTGCCCCATCTCAAAAGCCTGATAAATAGCGGCGCGTTCGCCGATGATGTCATCTCGGTTTTTCCGCCAAAGACCGCGCCCGCCTTCGCCGCGCTCTGGACCGGCGCGCCGCCTCGAACCACCGGGATCAGCGGCAATCGGGTACCACGCGAGCCGCGCGGCCGGCACACGATTCTGGAAAGCGAGTCCGGATTTCGCGGCGCGCCGCTGCGCGCCGAGCCGATCTGGTCGGCGGCCCATCGGTCGGGCAAGAAAGTGGTCATGACCCACATCCCTCTGAGCGGTGAAATGTCCGAGCACAGCGTGAAGTTTCGCGGTTTTGACGCGATTGTCGGACGGGACGGCGTCCTCGACGGCAGGAATACCAAACCCAAGCCGCTCACAACCTGGCTCAACCCTCCCGCGAGCGTGAAAACGCCGTTAGAAATCAGCTTCACCGTCGGCGCTTCCCGATTTTTTGGTCTCCTCATCGACGATCCTACAGATCCAAAGGAGGAATACGATACTCTCATCGTCACGGCGACACGCGACGGGCAAGACATCAAAGCGCGGCTAAAACCGGGTGCGGCAGCCGGGGGCAAGCGCGCGTGGAGCAGCCCCATCGATATCCGAAGTCATAGCCATCGCAATGCAACTGTCTATTTCAGATTGTTCGATCTCAAACCGGATGGCGCCGACTTTCTTCTCTATTTCACGCGGCCGGTTGCGTTGACTCCCGCTGAACGAGAATGGTTAATTGGCGCGGGCGCGCCGGCCGGCGCCTTCGTCGGAAACGGCGCCAACGATTCTTACTTGCAAGGGGCTTTTGGACGCACCATCCCCAACGGCGGTGAGGGAATCGCCGAAACGCGCTATCTCGAAACCATCCTTTTCTCCCAGCAGCGACTGATCGAAATCAATCGTTGGGCGCTCGCGCGTTTTTCATGGGATCTTTTTCTCGCCTATACGCCTTTTCCGGATGAAGCGGAGCATCTCTGGCGCGGTTATTTGGACCCGGCTCTCCCTGGCCACCGGCCGCAAGTCGCGGCTCGTCTGCGGCCTTTTCTAGCGGAAGTTTACCGCAGCTGCGATGAATTTCTCGGGTTGTTCGCGGCGAAGCGGCCGGATAACACGATTCTTGCGGTGATATCGGACCATGGGATCGAGGGCATCGACAAGGTCGTTGCGATCAACAAAGCCTTGCAGCGCGCCGGGCTGTTGGTATCGGATTCACGGGGGCGTGTGGTCCTCGGCAAAACCAAAGTCATTTACCCCAACGTCAATAACGGCTACTTTCTCTTAAACACGACCGATCGCAAGGGCGGCATCGTAGCGCGGGAGCAGCGCGCAGAGCTCGTGAAGCAACTCCGCGACACGCTTTTAGACTTACGCGACGGCGACCGGCGCCTCATCCAGCAAACCTACGATGCCGAATCCGATGGGCCGGCGATGGGCATTGGCGGCGCGTCCGGCGGGGATATCTATGTGGTCCCGCTTCCCGGTTATGATTTCGACGCGAAGTTGGACGGTAAACCAGCGGCGGACCTGGTGAGGTCGCGGCCTCCGATCGGGACGCACGGGTTTTCTCCCCGCCGGGCATCGATGCGCACGCTCATGGTGCTTGCCGGTCCGGGCGTAGTACGGGGTAGGCGGTTACCGGAACCTCGCATTATTGACGTCGCGCCCACACTCGCGAAACTGCTGGGGATTGCCACGCCGAAAGACTCGACCGGCCGAGTCCTCGAAGAAGCGCTGACAAAAGCGCGTTGACACACGCCTTGCGCCTCGACTAGTGTGAATAGCGATGGCAGATAAAGATCATCTTATCCTCACAGCCGTCGGTCCGGATCACGTCGGTCTGGTTGAAAAGATTTCCGCGTTTATCGCGCGCCATCAGTGCAATATCGAAGACAGCAAGATGGCCGTATTTTGCGGTGAGTTCGCGGTCATCGTCCTGATCACCGGGGCGAGCGGCGATCTCGTCAAAATCGCCAATGCTTACCACGAACTCCAGGTTCAGACGGGACTCACGATTTCGATCAAGACTCCCTCCGCGAGGAAACCCGCGGAATCGCTTCTGCCCTACACGCTGACCGCTTCTTGCATGGACCATCCGGGCATCGTCCACAGGCTAAGCCAGGCATTAAGCGTCGCGGGAATTAATATCGAGTCCATGGAAACCAAAACTTATGCCGCGCCGGTCAGCGGCACGCCGATTTTCCGGCTGGAAGCTCTGGTGTCCGTGCCGGCATCGACCGACATCAGTCGCTTACGGGAGCGCTTCGCAGAAATTCAAAGAGAAGAGAACATCGATATCGATTTTTCTTTGCTGCGAAACCCCCTGGCTTGAATGAGCTGCTTAATACTCCCGTTTTTGTCTTGTGATCGCCTCCGGATTCACCACATGGATGGGATTGCCTGCGGCAAAGGCCACGATCTGGTCGACGACCACACCGTAGTACTCCTCGTAGGTTTCTCTTTCGACATAACCCAGATGCGGCGTGCAGACGACGTTTTCCATCTTTAGCAGCGGGTGAGCGGCGCCGAGCACGGGCTCCTCTTCATACACGTCGACGGCGGCGAAACCCGGCCGGCCGGCTTGAAGGGCTTGCACCAGGGCGCCGTCGGCAACCAGTCCGGCGCGGCTCGTATTGACGAAGAGAGCCCTCGGCTTCATGCGCGCCAGGTCGTCGCGCGTGACGATGCCTCGGGTATCTTTGTTAAGCGGGATGTGAAGGCTCAATACGTCGGCCTCCGAGAAAAAATCCTCGCGGTTTTTTGCGATCTCATAACCGGCCGCCCGGGCGCGAGAGGTCGAACCCTCCCGCCCCCAACACACGACGCGCGCGCCGAACGCCCGTCCGACATTGGCGACGATGCTGCCGATTCGGCCGAACGCATAGATTCCGAGGGTTCGCCCGTGGACGCCTGTGCCTAAAGTCGATTGCCAGTGCCCTTCTCTCAAGCGATTGACCTCGTATGGAATGTGGCGCAGGGCCGCGAGGATGAGGCCCCAGGTGAGCTGCGCCGTCGGGTTCGGATTGCCGGCGCCGCCGGCCGATACAACGATTCCGTGTTCCGTGCAGGCATCGACGTCGATATGCCCGGCGTTGCGGCCTGTTTGGCTGATGAGCTTGAGCCGGGGGAGTCGCTCAATCACCGCGCGGGGAAAACGCGAGCGCTGCTGGGTCAGGATCACCGCGTCGCAATCTTCTAGACGTTCGGCGAGTCGGGCGGGATCCTTCTCGGTATCGTTGTAAACCACAACCTCGTGGCCGCTGAGCTTTGCGTAACAGCGGAGCGTCCGAAACGCGTTTTGATAGTCGTCGATGACCGCAATTTTCATTGTTATTTCTCCCTTTCTTTGTCAAATCTCCAATCCCACAGGTAGTGGTTCAGTTCGTCAAGATCTCTCTCTTCGTTCGAGATGACAATCCTCCACTACGTGTCATTTCGAGTGGAGCGAGAAATCTTTC
>DASTOD010000749.1:0-3824 GCA_035762645.1 Binatia bacterium
GCAGGGTCGAAGGGGAGGCCAAGGAAAACCAGTCTTTACTTAGCGCTCTCGGCGTCTTGGCGCGATCATAAGATTTCCCTGTGTTTCGTGTTAACCCGAGAGCCGAACGGCGACGGCCCGGGTCACGTCCCCTCGATACGCGCTGCCCGCGCTACTCGGGGAATCGGATTTGATCCCGGCTATCCTGAGTAGGCAGCGTTCGGCGCTGCCGTATCGAAGGAAACGCGTTTCCTTTTTCACCTCCTCGGAAAACCTGTTCAGGCCGGTCAAAACGGTTCAGCTGCGAGGCGCGCGAGAAATCGGCGAGCGGAGGCGTACCCCAACGGCAGTTTCGAATTCAGAGTTCCGTGTTTCGTGTTAACCCGAGACTCGAAACAGCGAAAGCGCAGATGAGCCTTTTTCACCGGCCGGAACCGAGGAGGCGACCCCAGCCATGAACCGGACCAATAATGCCGGGACGCACCAGTTGGTTCCAAACCTCCACGCTCAGATTTGTGAAAGCCGGCCTACCGAACTCCTCCTCCAGAGCTGGAATGACATGAAGGCTCATGGCGGCGCCTCCCGGGACCGCAATGGCATCCGCGTCGGGCGCAATCGTGGCGGCCTCGCGGCCAACATCCAATGCGGTGTTGATGCCTTCCTCTAAAGACATGGCAAAAGCCTCGGCGGCCCATTGGTTTCTTTTAGTGATACGAACAACCTTGATGCCGCCGGCCTCCAGATAACCAACGATGGCGTCGTTGACAGCGTCCGCCCACCTGCTGCCGACCGCCAGCGTCTTTAGCCTGAGGTGGTCCATTGCCGCAATCAGCGCTTCGAGGGGCGCGTCCGCCGGGACGCCGGTTTTTTCTTTCGTCTGTCGCAGCAAATCGACGACTCGCGGTCGACCCAGGACGGCCGAAATCGGCACGCCACCGAAAATGATCACGTCGGCTTTTTCTCGCGCCAACCTCTCGACGCAATTCCAGTAGTTGCCAATTGCTTTCTCCACGCCTTCCGGAGTGTAGTTCTGAAGGCCCAGCCCGGTAGCTATCTCCATGATATCGAGCGGCACCAGACGATAGAGCTGATAGCCCGGCCCGCGCTGCACCGCCTCATTGGCGCGCGGGTGGATTACCCCGTAACGAAAACGGGGCAGGAGTTTTTTGGAATATTCATCCATAAAGTCCTCCGAATTATCAACGGTGATACGGCGATGATTTCACGAAACAGATGCGCCGATGTTCGCAAAACGCGTCTTAACGTATTCCTCCGCATCCTCAGTGGATAACCTGACCGTGCCCGGTCCGCTCCGAACGTAGAAATCCCCTTTGCTTCCCTCCGGCATGTCCTTCGGTTTCATAAACACCGGCTCGGGGCTGCGCTGACAGGTGACAACGCAGACTGTTTTTTCCTTGACGATCTGCATCCGTTGATCGACGCAGGTGCTAGCGCGGTCTCCGAGAGTATTCCGCACCATTTGGCTCAGGTGAAGCATGAATTTGTCTTCGTCATCAAAGGCATCCGGCTCAATTCCTAGAACAGAGCGATCATCTGCGACGCCTATCAGCAGATCTCCTCCCTCAGTATTGAGAAACGCGGCAATCGTTTTTATCGCTGCATGCGTGACCGCGACGTCCTTCCGCTTTTCTTTCAGGTTCCAGCGGAGCGTAGACTTGAACTCCAAGGTTTTGGATTCATGCTGCTTCAGCAGCTCCTCCGCCTGCCGGTGGTTTCTGAGATAGATGTCGAAGAGAAGATTCTTGATCGACTCTCCGAACACCCGATCATCGGTGATCCGCTTGTACAGGTCAAAGTTCGAGTCAACGATCTCCTGAATCACGTTCTCTACCTTGTGATCGAACGTAAGCCGGACGTTCTCCCGTGTGTTGACCCGAGCGCTGGCATCCAAAGCGGGATCCTGGTCGAGCCTGCTCATCATCTGGTTTAGAGTGACGCGATGCTCCGCTCCCAGGTTTAAACCGAATCGTTCGTTTAGCTCCGCAATAATCTTCGAAAGCGGCTCCAATTCTTCCGGCGCCGGACCAGAATGCTCCTTGCTTCTCTGGGGTTGCAGCTGGCCAGCCTGCCGCTCCAACCGGATCGGCCCGCTCGCGCTTTGCTGGATGCGGTACGATTCCATGTCGATATTCTTCTGCACTTCCCGTGGCAGTTCGGCTGAATCAGCCGGAAGCAATCGCCGCAGGTAACGTCCAAATTGGTAGAGCTTCTCCAGGTCGGGATCGGCAAATGTCAAAATTTGCGACAGGAACGCGTAAAGACGGACATAATCGTTCACTTGGCTCCGAAAGTCACTTCTCTCTTCTTCTGGAAGCTCCTCAAATCGCGCCGTCACGGGCTGCAAGACAGCGTAGATACGGTCCTGCGTCGCCTTTGGATCGAAATAAATCTGCGCAAAAGCGTCTACATCGGCATCCACAAAAAGCTCAAAGCCGCGCAGGCGGTTTTGAATCTCGTACAGCAGGTTCGGGTCGGTGGCTTCGGACAGAATAGTCGTCTCATAGTACGGCTCGAACGCTTTGCGAATCTCCTCTGCATCGTTGGCAAAGTCGATGACCATGGTTTCGGTCTTCTCCGGATGCGTCCGGTTTAGCCGCGAAAGCGTCTGGACGGCGTTGACGCCGCCGAGCTTCTTGTCCACATACATGGTATGAAGAAGGGGTTGATCAAATCCGGTTTGAAACTTATTGGCGACGATGAGGAAGCGGTATTCAGCCCGTTCAAAAACCTTGGCCGTCTGCTTTTCTGAAAAACCGTTCATGTTGGGCTCTGTATAGTCCATGCCTCCGTCATGAACCGTGCCAGAGAATGCGACCAGCGCTTTCCACGGATAGTTTTTCTCTCTCAGATAGGCATCCAACGCCAGCTTGTACCGGACGGCATGAAGCCGGGAGCGCGTCACGATCATCGCCTTGGCCTTCCCACCGAGTGCATGTTGCGTTTTGTCGGCAAAGTGCTCAACCATGATCTTAACCTTTTCGTTGATGGCGTGCGGATGAAGTTCGACAAACGACTTTAGAAGATAGGCCGCCTTTCCCCGGTCATATTTAGGATCATCAACTATGGTCTTCTGGAGTCTCCAATAGGCTTTATAGGTCGTGTAGTTTTCGAGCACGTCCAGGATAAAGTTTTCCTCGATGGCCTGACGCATGCTGTAGAGGCTGAAAGGTTCGAATTTTCCGTCATTTCGCTGGCTGCCGAAAAGCTCAAGGGTCCTGGCCTTGGGCGTTGCTGTAAAGGCGAAAAAGCTCATGTTGGGGAGCCGGCCGCGTTTCTGCATTTCGGCGAGAATCCGCTCTTCCAACTCCTCCTCAGAAGTTGCAGCCCCAGATTCGTCCTGCTCTGCTTGCTCCAGGCTCGTCGCCGAGAGGACTGCCTTGAGGCTCTTCGTGCTCTCGCCCGACTGAGAGGAGTGTGCCTCGTCCACAACCACAGCGAAGCGCTTCCCCGGCAATTCGCTGATCTCATTCACGATGACGGGAAACTTTTGCAAGGTGGTGACGATGATGGTCTTCCCTGATTCGAGCGCTTCCTTCAATTGACGCGAAGTCGTGTCGATGTTCTCCACTACTCCCAATACCTGCTCAAACTGGCGCACCGTCCGCTGGAGCTGGCGGTCCAAAACGCGCCGATCGGTGATCACAACGATGGAGTCGAACACTCGCCAATCCTCGGTATCGTGGAGCACCGAGAGTTGATGCGCCAGCCAGGCGATCGTGAAACTTTTCCCGCTTCCGGCGGAGTGCTGGATGAGATAGCGCTGCCCGGAACCGCGACTCCGCGCATCTCGAACCATCCTGCGCACGGCATCGAGCTGGTGATAA
>DASTOD010000750.1:0-3017 GCA_035762645.1 Binatia bacterium
GAGGCCAAACAGGAGTGACGTTGGAGTGAAGCGAAGCGAGCGAAAGGCCTAATTCGGCGGCAGCAAAGTAGACGATCGCGATGACTAAGACGAGGCCGATCCGGGGAAAGCCACCGCGTTTCATGGGTCTGGGGCAACCTAATGGCTAAAGAAGTCTTGCCCGAAAAATCGTTTCACTGATCTGAGATCGCCTGCTCCGGAGCACCATTCCCAGCTCCGGAGGAACAACATTCTCTGCTCCGGAGGTACAACATTCTCTGCTCCGGAGGAGCAACATTCTCTGCTCCGGAGGAGCAACATTCTCTGCTCCGGAGGAGCAACATGTTTATAGCCCCAATTCTCATGTGTATCCCGCTCCGTTAGGAGCGGCATGTAGATGAAGCGCCAAACCACATTGCGCTCCGCTGGAGCGCAACGCCATTAATGCTTGAGGCTATAAACATGGTGCTCCTCCGGAGCACTCGCGACCGAGTTAAATCAGCACTCGCGACCGAGTTAATTAGCCAAATCCAACTTGTCGGGCAAAACCGATTAAAGAAAAAAGCGCGGCGGTTTTTGCCGTCCGCCGCGCCAACTATACCCACAGGAGGAAAGGGGTATTCAACGTGGCAAATTATAGTGGATCTGAGAATCAGTGGCAATGTGTCCGGTGCCGTACGTTCCCGGGGTTAAAAGTGCCTTTTTACGACTCATCGGCCAGGCATTTGGAGGAACGAATTTGACTTTGTAAACACTCCCACTTTGTTAAGATTCAGCTTCCCCGTTCTGAGTCCCAGCAAGCTTGTACCTTGCATAAGCCTGGGAGGGCTTATGGCAACGCGCGACACCATCGTCATTCGAGCATTGACGGGTGGAGTTCAAGCTCTTTCAAGGCACATTGTAATTCAAAACAGCGATTAACAAATGACTACAGACTCATCGGAAATCTCAATCCGGGATCTAGTGGTGGTTGGTTCCTCCGCCGGCGGCGTAGGCGCTCTTTCAACTCTCGTCAGTACTCTTCATAAAAATTTTCCTGCGCCTATCGTGCTGGCTCAGCATCTTGATCCGCAGCGTCCGAGTCAACTCGGAACCATTCTCGAACGGCGCAGTACCTTGCCGGTTATTGTCATTCGCGAGCATCCGCCAACGCCACTAGAACCCGGAAAGATTTACGTCGTTCCATCAAACCGTCACGCAACAATCTCTGACGGCCTGGTGTTGCTCGAAGCGGATCATATCGATCGGCCCAAACCTTCTGTGGATAAGTTGTTGTCGAGCGCGGCAGAATCTTATGGAGAGCATCTGATAGCGGACATCGCGAAGAAATGGACCATGTCGGTGCACGACTGGAAAGCCGCGCTCAACCGCTTTGCCATCGTCTACGAAAACCGGCTGCCGGTTGAATAGCCGCGAGATTGAGGAATGAAACTGCCAGGCAAAAATCCGGGCTATGGAAACGGTGGAAAAACAAACCGCGTTTTTCCACCGTTCCCACAGCCCCTACTGCTGGTAATAAATCAAGATGAAAAGCTGCCGACCCTAAATAACACACGATCGTTTACACAAAATAATTGACGCTACCGGATTCTGATGCGGCGGACACCAGGTTTATTCACACGATTGTCCCCATCACCGATCTCGCGACTTCTGAAGTGAATCGATTGTTTATTTACAGTGAGAAGGTTCGGTAAGGTTCTTAGTCTACGCTCCCCAAGGAAACACCCTGCAACAACGGATAACATTCGCAGACCATGTCTTCGAGGATCTGTCGATTCATTATATGGAGGTGCCCACGACGGTACTCGATTGCGCCGACGTCCTGCAGCAATCCTGCGGCAACGGTGATTCCAGCGCGACGCGCACCGACTCTCGAAGCTATCGTTTCCTGGGTGAGTCGCAAATTGGTTCCACCCACGCGATCATGAATCGTCAGTAACCAGCAACACAGTCGTTCCTGAATCGTATGCCTGGTGTTGCAAATACACCGTTGTGAGACTTGTGTAACCAGTGCTCTATAGCAACCCAACAGCGCCTTGAGCGCGGCCTCATTGGCAACGAACACCTTCTCCAACACTTTTGCGTCAAGTTGCAGAGCTTCTCCACTAATGGATACCCAGATCCATTGCTTGCAGATGCCACTGCCGAGGATGCTCGAAATCCCCACCAACCCCTCTCGGCCGACCATAGAGGTCTCCACTGTGGTCCCGTCTTCCATAATTCCCAACAACGAAACCACACAATCGAGTGGAAAATAGACGGAATCGACTTTGTCGCCCTGTTCGCAGAGAACCTGATTTGGACTAAATGAAACTGGACGTAATTCAGGAAGTAGGGAATCCGAGACATCCTCGGAGCTGAGCAGCTCTCGAAGTAAGTGATTTTTTGAGGCGACGCTCAAAATCTGCCGCTCGACCTCAAGCGATTTAAGGTGGCTTACCATCCCGTCACCTTTCGAACCGGGGGTCTTCGCGAAAATAGGGAATTCCGGACGGGGGTCTTCGTTACGTTGACCGGAGAATTTTACGCTCTTTGTGCCTATTCGTACAGAGCAGATATTTGCTCCAAAAGAGAGTGCGTCACCGTACCGACATAACTACAACACGAGCTTACAGTGCCGTTACACAACAAGCAGGGTGGCCGCGGTCGGCATATCCTTCCCGACTGACCTTGAGAAACTATATGCCGGCCCCGGTCCTTTTGTCTTTCATAGTTGATAATCGTCCCAATTGATCCCGACACAAAGCGAGGTTGGTTCCTTCATAGCCAAACATTAGCTATGCACCTTCGAACAGTCCCCCGTGTGCTCTATATCGAGGATCACGACGATACTCGTGAGCTGGTTACGCTTGTGCTTGAACAGCGAAGCTATGAGGTTGTAACTGGTTCAACGATTGAGAGCGGTGTTGCCCTCGCCAATACCCAGGATTTTGATCTCTATCTTTTGGACTCGTGGCTGCCTGACGGATCAGGTTTGGATCTCTGCAGGCAGATACGTGAGTTTGATAAAGCTACTCCGATCGTCTTTTACTCGGCCG
>DASTOD010000751.1:0-7576 GCA_035762645.1 Binatia bacterium
ACGGTGAGCCCAGAGCCCACGCGTCAGATGCGTCCGCCGCGGGCGCTTTACCCGCAGGGGTCCCAGATCGGCAACCCGCTCGGCTGCCCATTCATGCGCGATTTGCAAAAGCGCGTGCTGCGCGATGTGCTCATGCTCCTCAAGAGCGATCCGCGGCCCGGCGAGATTATCAGCCGCGAATATCCGGAATACACAATAGCCGGCAGCTAGCGAGAGCCTGCACCCCCCTTCTTCATCCTCCCCCGCGCGGACGCGGGGGAGGAAAAGAGATGGGGCCTCGAGCTTCCCAGGAACATGGTTAGTAGGTTGACGGTCGCTTGGATGTTTTGCTAAGGAAGGTTAGATTTATCAGAAAGGGAGGTCGGCCATGGGGTTTACGCTTGAATCGTTTGCCGCCGAGTGTCGTCGGATTCTCAAAGCCGAATCCGGTTCCGCAGGACGCAGTAAAGTTCGCGATCTGGTGCAGGAGGTGTTGCAGGATGAAAAGTTCCTTGCAACCTACCTCAATGAGAAGACGCCGGATCGTCAAGTCATCTACGAAGATCCGGAGCTGGGTTTCTGCATATGCGCGCACATGAACCGGGAACCCAGAGAGGCCAATCCGCACGATCACGGCACTTCTTGGGCGATCTACGGACAGGCGATCGGCGAAACGGAGATGACCGACTGGGAAATCATCGAGCCGCCCAGCGACGGCAAGCCCGGCACAGTGCGGCGCGCCAGAGTCTACTCGTTAAAACCGGGGATGGCACACCTTTACAACGAAGGCGATGTACACTCACCCAAACGGGTGAGCACCACTGGGCTCATTCGCATTGAAGGCAAGAATACACAGAAAATGAAGCGGGTTGCCTATAAGGCGGTCTGACCCGTTGGTTCACAAAATCAGGCTGGCAAATAAATCCTTCCGGTAGAGCGACGGCCATTTTCCCAGTCCGTGAGGGCTGCGCTTTCGGAACTCTGTCTCGAGAACGGGGCCAGCTAAATCGCCAGAGCACGGAGCGCGGGAACCCGCCAGGCGACTATCAATGCGAGAACAATCACGATGGCTCCCATGGCAGCCACGGTTGACGGCGCGCCGATGAAGTGCGCGACGACACCGGCGAACAGAGCGCCCGCCGGCATGAGGCCACGGTCTAGCATGTAAAGGCTCATCACCCGCCCGCGGAGCTTTTCGGGAACGATAAGCTGGAGCATGGTGTTGGTACTTGCCAGGAAGAGCATCTGAAAGGCGCCTACGGCAATCAAAACCAGGAGCGCGAGCGGAAACGAGGTGGTCTGAGAGAAGACAATGAGAAAAAGACCGAGCACGACAATGCTCCCCACCAGCAATAGCCCCTGACGTCTAAACCGGTTCGCGACCGAAGCGAGCATCAGCACCGACAAAACGGCGCCTGCTCCAGGCGCGGCCATCAGCAGTCCCAGACCCTCCGGACCCACGTTCAGCACATCTTTCTGAAACACCGGCATCAACGTCTGGTAGGGCACCGCAAAGACCCGAGGTACATAGGCCAGGATCATCAGCGCCAGGACGGCGGGGGTGGAGCCGATATAAGCGAAACCCTCCTTCAAGTTGGCGAACGCGGAAGAGCGGCGCGCCTCATCCGGCGTCGGCGGGACCTGCATCAGATAGATCATCACCAACACCCCTACATAGGCCATGCCTTGGACAAAAAAGTTTCCCGCGGCTCCAAACAACGCGATCATCACACCGCCCAGGGCCGGACCGATGATTTTCATAAGGTTAAATCCTGCCGAATTGAGCGCGATGGCGTTGGCGAGGTCTTCTCTCGGAACGACGCTGGGAATGAGGCTCTGCCTCACGGGCTCGCTGAACGACCAGCCAATCCCCGTGATCAAGGTGAACAAAAAGATGTGCCAGATCTGTAACAGTCCGGATGCCACCAAAGCGCCCATGAGGAGCGCGGTGACGATTAACACCCATTGCGTGCGCAGCATCAACTTTTTGCGGTCCATGCGGTCGGCGGCCACACCGGCTATCGGGCCGGTCACCAGAAACGGCAGGGCGCGGAGCCCGTTCAGTGCTCCCAGCAATATCGAAGAGCCGGTTATCTCATAGACGAGCCATCCGAGGGTCACCTGCTGGATCCACTGCCCGGCACTCATCATGAGCGTTCCCGTGCAAAGATAGCGATAATTAAGATGCCGCAGAGAGCAGAAGGTTTGAAATCGGAAACGGGCAGGAGCCGCCGCAGCGGGGGCTTCAACGGTTTCAGTCAGTTGTTCTTCCAAAGATTTGGTTCCTAACGAGGCTTTTCACGACCATACCAACATTCTTGCTTGGTCGCTATGTCGTTAGAAATAGCGGACCGACCAATCGTCGAGATTTGCCACCATATGGGTTGACGTAGCGCCGCCTTATGATACTCTTTCGTTCAACAACATCCGTCGTCAGGCCACTCTCGTTCGAACACGACACCCCAACAAAAATTAGAGGATCGCATGGCTATAAAGGTGGGTTTGATGGGCCTCGGCCGCATAGGCCGCAATTTGTTCCGCATCCTGTATAAGCGCGACGAAATTCAAGTCACCGCGATAAGCGATATCGCCGATCACAAGAGTTTGGAATATCTCCTCAAGTACGACACGATCATGGGGCGCTTTCCTGACGCGGTATCGGTGACCGACGGTGCGCTGTACACCTACGGGCGGCAGGTGAAGATGCTCTCGGGCCGCGAGCCCGGCGACGTCAAATGGGGCGAGCTGGGCGTCGATGTGGTGGTCGAGGCGACGGCGCGCTATCGCAGCCGGGCAGAGCTGAAGAAGCATCTCGACGCCGGCGCCAAGCGCGTCATTCTCTGCGTTCCCCCGCTCGATGACCCGGACGTGACCGTGGTGATGGGCGTGAACGACAAGCAGCTCAAGGCCGAGCATCGCATTATCTCCAACGCTTCAGTCACCGCGCACTGCGCCGCGCCGATCATTTCGATCATCGACAGCGCCTTCGGCATCGAGCGCATGTTCTTTACTACCGTGCACGCGTACACGAACGATCAGCGGTTGGCGGACGTGCCGGCGGGCGACCTGCGCCGCTCGCGCGCCGCCTCCGAAAACATCATCCCCACCGATACCCGGGCGGCGATGGTGATAGAGGAAATGATGCCCCATCTCAAGGGCAAGATCACCGGCCTGGCGTTGAACGTACCGGTGCCCAACGGCTCCCTGGTGGACATGACGATGTTTACGGGCGTGCCGATCACAAAGGCGGCAGTCAACGAAGTCGTGCGCACGAGCATCGCCGCGAAATTCGCGAAGTATGTCGAGTACGCGCAAGATCCGATCGTCTCCAGCGATGTCAAAATGAGCTCCTACTCGAGCACATACGACAGCCTGGCAACGACGACGCTCGGCGAACGTATGGTGAAAACGATCGCCTGGTACGACAATGGCTGGGGCTACGCCCACCGGGTGGTCGATTTGATCGAACGCCTGGCGCAGATTGATAGAGGTCTCGCATGAGCATTCGCGTCGCTATCAACGGCTTCGGCCGTATCGGCCGGAGCGTTTTCCGCATTTTGAACGACCGCAAGGATATGGAGGTCGTGTGCATCAACGATATTTTTAAAAACGAAGCGCTCGCCTACCTCCTCAAGTATGATACCGTAATGGGCACCTTCAAAGAGGACGTGACTTACGACGACAGCGCGCTATATATCGGCGGCAAGAAGGTGCTGATGAGCAGCGTCAAGAACCCGGCCGAAGCTAAATGGAAGGAGCTGGGCATAGACGTTGTGGTCGAGTCGACCGGCATCTTCACGGCGCGCGCTGATCTCGAGAAGCACCTGACGGCGGGCGCCAAGCGCGTCCTCCTCACGGTGCCGCCGAAGGACAATATCGATCACATGGTGGTCATGGGCGTCAACGATGACCAGCTCAGGGCCGAGCACCGGTTGGTGTCGAACGCCTCGTGCACCACCAACTGCCTGGCGCCCCTGGCGAAGGTGCTCGACGAGGCTTTCGGGATCAGGCACGGTATCATGACCACGGTGCATGCCTATACCAACGACCAACGGCTGGCCGACGTACCCCATGAGGACTTCCGGCGCAGCCGCGCTGCGGCGGAGAACATTATCCCGACCACGACCGGAGCCGCGCGCGCGGTAGGCGTGGTGCTGCCCAAGCTCAAGGGAAAGCTCGACGGCATCGCGGCGCGCGTGCCGGTGGCCGATGGCTCGGTGGTCGATCTCGTCGTGGAGCTCGAGAAGAAGCCAGACAAGGACTCCATCAACCAGGCGGTGAGGCTCGCCGCTGCCGGGCCGCTCAAAAATGTGCTCGAGTACTCCGAGGTGCCGCTGGTCTCGAGCGACATTATCGGCAACCCACACTCATCGATCTTCGATTCCCTGGTGACTCAGTCAAAGGGTGATGGGTATGCCCGCGTGGTCTCGTGGTACGACAACGAGTGGGGCTACTCCAACCGGTGCGTCGATCTCATCGAGCGGCTCGGGCATTGGGACTCATAATTCCCGAGGCCGCTGTTTTTAGCGCCGGGCGGGTACTGCGGGTCTGAAGCCCGCAGCTTCTGGATTCTCTATTGTTTAGCCTTCAAGATAGGGTCGTTCTGTTTGAGGAACAATTTAATCTCATCGGCATGGTCGAGAAGCCGGAGCCACTGCTCTTTGTAAAGAGTCACCGGGAAGCGCCCGAGCCCATAGACCGAAAGGCCACCCTTTTCGCTTACCTTCAGACGCAAACGACCCGGTCTCTGTTGCTCCATCTGTTCCCGTAGCGCTCTGTTCTCAGCCTCAAGACGGGCCAGCTTCTGCTCTGGTGTTTCCTCTGCCATAACCCCTCCGAAAATAGTGTCCGATAAATTCCGCCTACCACACCTAGACCCGGATTGCTCCCTCGTCAGCCGCGGCCTCGAGCGCTGCGCCTTTCCGGCTCAATGGCCACGCGCCTTTGCCTCCCACCGCAGGTATATATTCCAGCTCGCGCTGTTCGCGCACACAGCGAAGCAATAACGCGCCGCGGCTCATATCGCCGCGCCCTATGAATTCGGCCGGGACGCGGAGTCGCTCGCCGAGGACATGGGTCAGAATATCGAGGTATTTGCCGCTGGCGATGCTGCCGAGAAGGATGATGTCGCAGCCGGGGCCAACTTCCGCAGCAAGCTTTCGCGCGTCGCGGAAAAGCGAACGCCGGTAGAGCGGATGCTTCTTACTGATCGGTACGCGACTAAAGCCGCGAAGCTTTGGCAGGCGAACGGCCACATCGCACGGGAGAAGCCCGGCGGTCGGCGTGATGATCAGCACCCCTTGGACGCCCGCGGGCGGGCGGGCGAATGCCCGCGCGTATGCGAGTTTACCGCGAAAATAAAGCGCGCTCAGAAAACTGAACACTTCTCCCAGGGGAGCGCCTTCGGTGCTTCGCAGCCGCGCCGCGAGCTCCGACCGGCCGCTTCGCTTGAGAACCCAACGCGCCCGCTCGCCGTTGCAATTCGCCGGTGAAAGAAGAAAGACCCGATTCATGGATGAACCGCTTTCATGAACTCCTTCGTGTCGCGCGTATTCAGCACTTCCTCGCGCGTAAGCCAACCGCGCCGCGCCATGAAGACGCCATAGCGCAAATTGGCCAGGGCTTGAGTGGAATGAGCATCCGTGGAAACGATGAAGCGGATGCCGCGCCGCTGCGCCGCCCGGACCCAGCGCGGTTCCAGGTCAAGCCGGCGCGGATCGCCGTTTACTTCGATGGCTGCGGCCGCCTCGGCGACGGCGTCCAGAATCTGTTCCACGTGGCACTCGAGCGGCTCTCGCGACAGAAGCAGCCGGCCGAGGGGATGTCCCCAAACTTTGAAGAAGGGCGATTTCATCGCTGTCAAAATGCGCCGCGTCATCTGATCCACGTCCATTTTAGCCCGCGTGTGAATGCTGGCAATAATGATGTCAAATTGCTCGAGGATCGGATCGGGATAATCCAGAGCACCGTCCTGCAGGATATCAGATTCCGTTCCTTTGAGCAGCTTGAGCTTCACCTTTTCTTGAACGCCGGCTATCTCATCCCACTGGGCTTTGAGGCGATCTGTTTTAACCCCTCGCGCATAAAAAGCGCTGGGCGAGTGATCCGTAATGGTCAGGTACTTCATTCCCATGGCTTGGGCCGCCAGCGCCATTTCTTCGATGGTGTTTTTTCCGTCGGAGTAGACCGTGTGGCAATGGACCATTCCCCGAATGTCCTTTATTGCCACCAGCTCTGGAAGCGTGCCGAACAAAGCCGCCTCGATTTCTGCTGCGCCGTCGCGCAGCTCCGGAGGAATGTACTGCATTCCGAGCCGGCGGTAAATGTCGGCTTCGTGTTTGGCGCCTTTGCTCAGTCCGCGAGAAGCGGTCGGGATTCCCTTCGAACCGGCGATCTCCTCGAGCCGAGCCAGGTGTTTGCCAGACCCGGTCAGCTCGTGAAGCGCCTGGACATAATGCGAAGGCGAGACGACCTGAAGCTCCGTGTTGAGATCTCTGGCCAACCGCGCCTTGCACCCGTTCACGGTGCGTTCCAGCGGCTGAACGATTCCCGGGAAGCGCTGCAAATGATCCAGCACAGCTTCCGGATCGGTGCTCGCGACGACAAGCTGGATACGGCGAACGGTTTCCTTGCGGCGCCGCAAAGAGCCCGCCACTTCGGCCTCGAGAACCGCCGGGGAGATCCGCAGATGCTGTAGCAGTTGCTCGCCTTCCTCCAAAGCATGATTCAGCAACGCTCGCTCTTCGCGCTTTTCGAGCTTGTCAATCGAGTCGAGGATCTTGGCTTCCGCTTTTTGGCCAAAGCCCTTTACATTTCTCACCAGGCCCTTTTCGCACGCCGTCTTGAGATCGGGAATATTTTCGATTCGCAAGGCCTCGTGGAGCGCCATCATTTTTTTTAGGCTGAGACCCGGTATCACGCTGAGCTCGACAGCGCCGGGCGGCAACTCCATCCGTAACTGCTCCAACACGGCCGTCCGGCCGGTGCGGTACAGCTCTTCGATAACCCCGGCAAGACCGCTACCGATGCCGCTGATTTCCGTGAGACGGCGATTCCGAATGAGCGCGTCAAGATCACCAGCGAGCGCCTGCAACGCTTCGGCGGCCCGCTGATAGGCGCGCGCTTTGAACGGATTGTCGCCTTTGACTTCGAGCAGCCGGCCGATTTCCCTCAAAGCGGCGGAGATGAAGAATTTATCGTGCATGCAAAGCTTTAAGATATCGCTCCGCACTCTGAGCGGCAATAGTGTGCCCTCTTTATCCTCTTCCGATCCCGTTCAACTTCTTCTTCCTTGAGAGACTGTGTCGCAATACCGTTCAAGATTGGAGAGCCTCACCACGAACGGTATTGCCAGATAGCACAATTCAAGTACTTGCCCGTTCGCCCTGAGCTTGCCCTGTCCTGAGCGCAGTCGAAGGGTCGAAGGGCGCTCCGACACAGTCTCTGATGGGGGAAGAGGGAGTAACCTCGGCGCCGCCTTTGACAGCCGGACAACGGCTCAACTATAGTCGCGCCTGGAGAAAGTTTTCCAGGAGGAATACCAGAATGATCGTCCTTAGTCCGGAAGGAAAAGCCCAGAGTCCGGCAGCGCGTCTCG
>DASTOD010000752.1:0-42536 GCA_035762645.1 Binatia bacterium
GTGGCGACATGGTCTAACGGTAGCTTCGAGTGGGACGGTGAATCCGACGGCGACTCTCAGCCGGTGATTGCCGAACCCCTCGCCCATACGAGCTTTCTGTGCCACGACTTGCGCAAGGCTTCTCCCCGCGTGCTCTATAGCGACGCGAACCGGTTTAACTTCTGGCAAGGGACTCCGTTTAACAGCGAGTTTCAAACCCAATACGCCATCGATAGCGACGCGCTTTGCACCGTCTTGCCGGGCGATTATTTGGAGGGGCAGCTCATTTTCCTGGACAAGCGTAGCATGACCTCCGATGATTTGGTCTTGGCAGAGATCGTCGCGCGGATGGTCGCTGCGCGAATGGACAACTTGTACTTACTGAATCAATTGAAGGAAACGGCCGCGTCCAATGAGCGCATCCAATTGTCACACAAGTTGCACGACAGTCTGCTGCAGTCTCTTGCGGTCATGGGAATGCAAGTCGAAATTATAACAAGGCTCTTTCAACAAAACCCGGACGCGGCCAAAGCCACTTTGGCCAAAATGCGGGACATGCTGTTCGAAGGATCGCGGAACCTACGCAGCATAGTCGCAGAACTAAAACGCACACGACCGGCCGCAAATGGTTCCGCCGCTTCCGGAAATCGGGGAAGCGGCAAAATGACCGCGGCGAGTGTCCGGACGCGCGTCGCTTGACGGCAGGACGAAGAGAATTTATATTATCGCAGCTTGCGAACCGATGCATCGACGGATTGGTGAGAAACAACAACTTGGACGGGACTTCTAGAGGGCAACCATGAAGCAAGAGATCGCGCTACCATCGAGAAAAGAACCGTGGCTGAGGAGTAGACCCTCCGCTCACAAGGCGATTCAGCTGGTCATCGCCGACGATCATCCCATTGTTCTCGATGGCCTGGAGAGCCTGTTTGCCCTGGAGAAGGATATGAAGGTGGTGGCCCGGTGTGGCACGGGTGAGGAGAGCCTGGCAGCAGTGCGCAAGCATCGGCCTGACATTTTATTGCTCGATATTCGCATGCCGGGAAAGAATATATTTGAAGTGATCCGAGAGCTGCGAACCGATAATCTCCCGACCCGTATCGTGTTGCTCACGGCGGCCATTGACGACGACGAGGCGCTTGAGGCGGTGCGCTTGGGCGTCGGTGGAGTCGTGCTCAAAGGGATGCCCCCGAAGCTCCTGATCCAATGCATTCGGAAGGTCCACGCCGGCGAACGCTGGATGGAGCGCGGGTTCTTGAGCCATGCGGTGGAAAAATTAGTCCGGCGCGAAGCTGGCACGCGCCAGGTCGCTAAACTGTTGACTCCCCGGGAGATTGAACTCGTCTGTATGGCGGCGAGCGGCTTGCGCAACAAAGAGATTGGTAAGAAGCTTTTTATCAGTGAAGGCACGGTCAAGATTCACCTGCACCATATCTTCGAGAAGCTCAACGTGAATAGCCGTCACGCGCTCACGTTATACGCCCGCAACAGCGGGTTGGTTTGATTCGCTACGAGCGCTCGGCCGGGCGGCCTTTCAGGCCCCGTCTCGTGAAAATCTCTTTGATTCAATCCGGCTGAACCGCGGCGCCGAGACCCACGGCTCCATTCACTCATTTCGCTTCACCCGATCGGCGCTTGACAAAGACGCCCGAAATTCTCTATCCGTGAAGAGAGGAATCGTGGATACCTGTCGCTGAACAAGGTTCTTATGTCGACAGTTATATAAAAATATAGCTTTAGCTATATTGTAAGCTCTGCTTACAATTGCTACACCCTGCCCCTTAGCTCGACCCGAGATTCACGCCCGGATATTTTCTTATTGGTTGTTGGCGCCAGAACGAGGACGATTGGAAATCTGCTCATGAAGACAAAAAAGACAAGGCGATCTCCGATGATGAAGACCGAGCCTGCCAAGGGCCTGATCCCCAGACGGGGGTCCATGCCTCCGCCCCACCCTGCCAAGTTACTAACCCGGCGCGAGATCGAGGTCGTGCGTCTTCTGGCCGGAGGCCTGCGCAACAGGGAGATCGGCAAGAAACTGTTGATCAGCGAAGGCACGGTCAAGATTCATCTCCACAATATCTTTAGCAAGCTTGGCTTGGAGAGTCGCCTGGCGCTAGGCATATACGCCAAGGAAAAAAAACTAATCTGATTCGCGGCTGACAAAGTCTCCCCGCACAGTAGTCGGTGCTTCTTCCCTTACCTAGATTTGGGGTCCATGATATCCCGGAGCCCGTTTCCCAAGGTATTGAAGGCCAGAATGGTGAAGAAAATCGCAGCGGCGGGAAAGAAAATCACGTGAGGGTAGCTGCGCATGGCCCGCCAGCCGTCCTGCGCCAAGGTCCCCCAACTGGTTCCCCAGGCGCTGTACGGATCATTGATGCCGAGACCGATGAAGCTCAGAGTCGACTCGGCGAGGATCGCGGCGGGGATGCTGAAGGTCAGCGTTACGATAATTGGGCCTAAAACGTTCGGTAGGATGTGGCGGAGGAGGATGCGCGGCTTGGAGGCGCCCATAGCGCGAGCACCTTCGACAAAAAGCAATTCCTTGGCTTGCAGCACCTGGGCCCGGGTGATCCGCGCGAAGCGAACCCACGATACCAGACCCAACGCGAGCAGCAGACCGCCGATGTTCCTTCCGAACAGAAGGGACAACAAAATAAACAGCAACATGTCGGGCAAGCTGTAGAAGGCGTCCACGATCCGCATCATCAGGCTATCGACTTTCCCGCCCGTGAAACCGGAAACGAGTCCATAGGCAGTGCCGATGGCAAGCGCCAGGAACGCCGTCCCGGCTCCGACCGCGAGCGACACCCGCGCGCCGTAAAGAACGCGCGTCAACAAATCGCGCCCCAACCCATCCGTGCCCATCCAATGGGCCCAGCTTGGCGATTCCAGTATGCGCGTCTCTTGTAAGCCTCCGGCGCCGTAGGGCGAGATCCACGGAGCCAGAAAAGCGGCTGCGGCGACTATCAACACAAAACTGAGGCAGCTAAGAAACAGGGGCTGGTACTGTGGGGGAGGCTGGCTTTCAGCGGGACTTAACATGTCACCGGTCGATTTGCGATACGGTCGTCAAACCCTTCCGACGTTGAAAACCGCTCGACTCATTCAGTTCTTATTCTGGGGTCGACATAGCCATACAGCAGGTCCACCGCCAGGTTGGCGCATACCAGCAAGACGGTGTAGACCAACGTCACGCCCATGATCATCGGGTAGTCGCGATCCGTCACGGCCGTAATGAAGAATCTCCCCATGCCGGGAATAGCGAACACATATTCAATGACGAAGGAGCCGGTCAGGAGCGCGGCCGCGAGCGGGCCCATAACGGTCAGAGCCGGGATCAGCGAATGGCTCAACGCGTGCTTAAGCAACACAACGGATTCTTTGAGCCCCTTGGCGCGCGCCGTGCGAACGAAATCTTCGCCCAGCGCGTCGACGAGACTGGAACGGAACAGAGCGGACAAGTAAGCGGCGGGAGCGGCGCCGAGGGTAAGCGTCGGCAGTATGGCACTGCTTGGATGACCCCAGCGGCCGGCCGGCAGCCAGCCGAGTTGTAGTGCCACGCCCCAAATCAACAAGGCCCCGAGTATAAAATGCGGCACGGAGATGCCGAGCGTGGCAATTAACATGCAAACACGATCAATCCACGTGTCGCGATAATAGGCGGCGATAAGCCCAGCCGGAAGGGAAACCGCCAGCGCAAAAACGAAGGCCAAGAGGCCAAGGACGGCGGAGGTGGGCAGCGTTTCCGCAATGATCTCGTCAACTCCGCGGTCGAGATACTTGTAAGAGGGTCCGAGATCGCCGGCGATCACTCCTTTGAGATACCGGAGATACTGTTGTAGAAACGGCTCGTCGAGGTGATATTTGGCTTGTAAATTGGCAATCACCTCGGCGGGCAGTTTGCGTTCGCGATCGAACGGGCCACCGGGAGCCACGCGCAGTAGAACGAAAGTCAACGTGGCGACCACCCAAAGAACTGCCAATCCGTGAAACAACCGCTTCAACAAAAACCAAGTCATTTTCTAGGAGAACGCAACGGAACAGGATGGGGGTAGCCCGGACCGAACATGAGTCAAGCCGCGACGGTGGCGGCGTATTGTTCGAGCCTTTTTTCGAGCCAGCGGGTATTGACGTTGCCGCTGCGATACTCGGGATCATCGATGACGTTCTGGAGAAACGGAATTCCCGTGTCGATTCCCTGAATGCGGAAGGCGGCTAAGGCGCGTCCCATTCGGGCGACGGCGTCGCCACGATCCGCCCCATGCACGACCAGTTTCGCCAGCAAAGAATCATAATAGGGCGGGACAACATAGCCGCCGTAGCAGTGGGTGTCCACCCGCACTCCAGCGCCGCCGGGCGGCTCCCATACCGTGATCTGGCCGGGACAGGGCCGAAAGCCGTGCTGCGGAGACTCGGCGTTGATGCGGCACTCGATGGCATGGCCATTGAAACGGATATCCGATTGCTGGACGGACAGCGGTTGGCCACGCGCAATCAAAAGCTGCTGGACCACGAGATCGACTCCGGTAATCATCTCGGTAACGGGATGTTCGACCTGGATCCGGGTGTTCATCTCCAAAAAGAAAAACTCCTGCGTTTCGTTGTCGAAGATAAATTCGACGGTGCCGGCATTTTGGTATCCGATGGTGTGGGCGAGATCCACGGCAGCCTTGCAGATTTTGCTGCGCGCCGCTTTCGACAAGACATGGGCCGGAGCTTCTTCGATGATTTTTTGATGGCGCCGTTGAAGCGAGCAGTCCCGCTCGGCTAAATGGACGATGTTGCCGAAAGCGTCGCCCAGCACCTGGACTTCGATATGCCTGGCATTTTCGATGTAACGCTCCATGTAGAGCGTATCGTCGCCAAAGGCGGCGCGCGCTTCGGCCGCAGCCGTAGGAAACGTGCTCTGCATTTCACTGGGGTTTGAGACCACCTTGATGCCACGGCCACCGCCTCCCGCTGAAGCCTTGAGGAGAATCGGGTAGCCAACTCGCTCGGCCAAAGACAGGGCCTCCCGCACGTTTTTGGCATGGTCGGATCCCGGGACCGTAGCAACGCCGCAAGCGGCGGCGATCTTGCGAGCCTGCAGTTTGTCGCCCATCCGGGTAATGTTATCGGCAGTCGGCCCGACAAAAGCAATTTTATGGTCGCCGCAGGCTTGGGCAAGCTCGGCGCGCTCGGACAAGAATCCGTATCCGGGATGGAGCGCGTCACATCCGCTGCCCAGAGCGGCTGCCACCAATGTCTCGGCTCTTAGATAGCTTTGCGCGGAACGGGGAGGACCGATGCAGACGACCCGATCGGCCATTTTGGCCGCCAGACTGTCGCGGTCCGCGACCGACACCGCCGCTACGGTTTCCATGCCCAGCGTGCGACAGGCTCTAATGATCCGGACCGCGATCTCGCCCCGATTAGCGACAAGCACCCGCGTGACGCTCATGGCCGTACGAGAAATAGCGTCTGGCCGTATTCGACGAACTGGCCATTCTGGGCCACGAGTTCGGCAATCACCCCTCTGACATTTGCACGAACGCTATTAAAAACCTTCATGACTTCGATCAGCCCGACAGTGGTATCTTCGGTGACGGCGCTGCCGACTTGGACGAACGGCGGCGCTCCGGGCTCAGGCGCGACGTAGAAAGTACCGAGTAGAGGGGCGGTAACCGGAAGGAGCCCTTCGGCGACGCTCGGCGTGGCTTTGGGCGGCTCTGTTTGCGGCGCGGGACCGGTCGTCCTTGGCGCGTCTCGTGTGCCCGGCGATGGCGCCCGCGACACCGCCGCCTGCGGGGATGCTGACGCGATTGGAATGGGATCGCCTTTACTCACCGTGATTTTAAGATCTCCGACTTCCAGCTGGAAATAGTCGAATTTCGATTCATCGATCAACTTCAAAATGTGCAGCACATCATCTTCGGTGAGTTCCATGCTTTCTGCCTTCCTCCGTGATGCTTGGTTGTTTCGTGAGGGGCGGCCCAGGTTTAGCGGCGGCCAAAATGGCCCCTCACCTTATGTGATTTTACCATTCATGGCAAATCGTTCGCGTGGCGCTCCTTTGATCGGAACTTTCAGATATCGACCGCCTTGCTTGCGGGCTGATGGATTCAATTGGTGCGGCCGCCTTCTCCCGCCGGGCGGACATAGCGCAGATCCAAACGACCCATCGAATTCAATTCGAGGCCCGTGTAATGAGGGCTCAGCAGCGTGCTCTCCGCCGTCCAAAAGAGCGGCACAATCGCGAGATCGGTTTCGCAGAGAATTTTCTGCGCCTCGTCGTAGAGCTTCTGGCGCTTCGCCGTATCGAATTCTCGGGCGGCTTGCTCCAGCAGCTGATCGTACCGGCGGTTTTTCCAGCGCGTCATATTATTGCCGCTCGTCGATGTGAACAGCTTCATGAAATTGTCCGGGTCCGGATAATCGGCTCCCCAACCAAGCCGAAAAATATCGGGCGGGTCGTTCTGCAGCTTTTTGAGGTAGACCTTCCACTCCTGATTTTCCAGTGCGACGACCACGCCGAGATTGCGTTGCCACATCCCCTGCACCGCCTCGGCGACCAGTTTGTGGTCTTCCTCGGTATTGTAGCCCAGGACCACGCGCGGAAATCCTTTGCCGTCGGGATAACCTGCCTCGCGCAGGAGCCGCCGCGCTTCCGGTGGATTGAAGGTGACACCGATGCGCGGATTGTGAGCCACCATGCCCGGCGGAATCCAGGACGATGCCGGCTGCTCCCCGCCGTGAAGAATCGTCGGAAAAACCCTTCGATCCACGGCCATGCTGAAAGCCCTACGCACCCGCACATCGTCAAACGGCTTGCGGTCGGTGGTAAATCCATAGTAGTAGCCCCGGAGCTGGGGCACGCGCTTAAAGCCGCGCTGGCCCGAAAGTCGGCTTTTTTCAAAAATAGGAATGCTGTGATTATCGAGAAAATCCAACTGGCCTTGTTCATACATGGCCAGGGCCGTGGTTTTTTCGTTCACCATCAACATCGCCACTTTTTCGATGGCCGGTCGGCCGCGGAAGAACTTGGGATTGGCGCGTAGTTCGATTTGATTTTCATGTTTCCACGAGGACAGGAGAAACGGGCCATTGGTAACGATGTTTTCGGGTTCGGTCCAGCGCGATTCCAGCCTTTCGATGAGGTCCTGGCGTTGGGGGAAGGTGACCTCGAACGTCGTAATCGCCACGAAATATGACGCGGCGTGCTTGAGCCGGACGGAGAGCGTGAAATCGTTCAGGGCTTGAACACCCACCGCGCCTGAATCCGCGATCTTGCCTTCGTTGAACTCTTGAGCGTTCACGATGTCGAAGAGGATGTAAGCGTACTCCGAAGCGGTCTTCGGGTTCAGGAGCCTCTTCCAGGAATACTCGAAATCTTGAGCGCGGACCTTTTGGCCATCGCTCCACTGAACATCATCGCGCAGGTGAAAAACAATTTTTCTGCCGCCTTCGAGGATCTCCCAGGATTTGGCGATGACCGGAACCGGTTTGAGATCCTTGTTAAATTCCGTCAAGCCGACCATCAGATTGGCGATCACGTTGAAGGATACATGATCCGTCGCCAGCGACCAGTCCAGGCTGGGGGGTTCGGTTCCGAGATTGACGCTGAATTCATGATTGTGCGGCGTTTTCGGAGTCGATTTACAGGCCGCGCCCACGAGCAGAAGCGCAGCCACAAACGAACAAAGACCATAGCGCGATTTATTCTGTAAATGGAACACGGCGAGTTTGCGTTGGAGGAAATTTGCAACTATTACTAGCCGAACACGCGGAGTTCTTCAAGGAAGGAGCCGAGAACCGTGAACGGGAAAGAACTGCTCCAGAACCACGTCGTCGTCGAAGGCCACCGGGATGTCTATGAACAGCTCTACCGTCTCTCGATCGGAGAGGCCGCGCCGCTGCGGGATGCCGTTGCTCCGCGGTTGATTCGCGACGGCATCAACGTTTGCGTGTACGCCATCAGCGGCGACTCCTATTCCCATTCGCAAAACACCGGCCGTTATCTCGAAACCGCCTTAGATCAGATCGATTACTTTTTGGAGGAGGCGCCGCGCTCAGAGGGCCTGATCCAGCTGATCAAGAGCCGTGGCGATCTCCCCGACAAGGTCGAGCCGGAAACCGTGAAATTTTTGCTTCACTTCGAAGGCTGCATGCCTTTACGCGGCAGCATCCATAATCTTAGAAACTTCTATCGCCTCGGCCTGCGCTCGCTTCAGCCGGTTTGGAATTTTCGCAACGAGCTCGCCGACGGTGTGTGGGAGAATCGGACCGGAGGGGGGCTCACAAACTTCGGGGTCGAAGTGATCAAGGAAGCCAATCGGCTGGGCATGGTCGTGGATCTCTCGCATATGAACCGCGAAGGTTTCTTTCAGTCCCTGGACGCCGCCCAAGCGCCCCTGATCGTGAGCCATGCCAACGCCTGCGGCATGCTCGATAACCCGCGCAATCTCGCCGACGATCAGATCAGAGCCCTCGCGCAGCAGGGGGGCCTGGTGGGTATTTTGGCATTGCCTGAGCGCGTGGCAAAAAAAGAGGCGGGTTTGGAAGATTTGCTCAAGCATATGGATTACATGATCCATCTCGTCGGCGTCGAGCATCTCGCCCTGGGAATGGATTTCGTCAAGTACGACGGGCCGCGCACTCTTAAAGACCGCCACCACCCGCTGCACAAGGCGCCGCTGGTGAAGGGCTTTGAAGAAGTCGAGGATCTCCCGAGCCTGATCGACGGACTCGAGCGGCATGGATACAAGGAAGCAGAAATCGCCCTCATTCTCGGCGGCAACTACTTGCGCGTCCTTAAGACCATCCTACCCGAGCGCTCGGTGATCTGAGTCGATAGCAGCCATGTCACGACGGTGGGAGGATCACGCGTGACGCGACTGTTGCTTGCCCTTCGGCCGCATGTCGTTGTAAAGCTAACGCATGATTTTGCGGAGCCCGGTCTAGGCGCGGCGCTGTCGTGCCGGATGGGTCTTCGGCTGAAGTAAAGGCGCAGACAATAAGGAGGTCACGATGACAAGAAAAAATTCCACACTCGCGCTGCTTGCGTCAATTTTTTGGCTATTGCCGGTCTTCGTCGGACCCGCTCATGCCAAGATCGTGGTGGGACTCTCATCCGTGAATGTCGCTTTTTTGCCGGTTTACGTCACCGAATCTAAGGGCTTTTTTAAAGACGAGGGGCTGGACGTGCTGTTGGTGCTATTTAACGCCGGCGCGACCAACCTGCAGGCACTGATCGGCGGCGACGTGCAGATCATGGGCAGCGCGTTCGTGGAAACGATCGGCGGCCGCGCGGCAGGGGTCGACATCAAGAACTTTTGGGGCATCTGCAACATCATGCCGTTTCAGCTCTACTCCCAGCCGGATTTCAAATCCATGACGCAAGCCAAAGGCAAGCGCTTTGCGATTAGTCGATTCGGTTCACTTACCGATTTTCTTACCCGTGCGACATTGCGTCACTTCGGGCTTGACGCCAAAGACGTGACGATTCTGCAAATCGGCAGCACGCCGGCGCGTTTTGCCGCGTTGACGGCCAAGGGAGTGGATGCATCGATTGTGTGGTTTCCGGTAACGGAAATCGCCAAAGCCCAAGGTTACAACAAGCTTCTCGATCTTAAGGCAATCTTTCCAGAATGGCCCTACGAGACCTTCGCCGCGAAAGAATCTTATCTCGCCAAGGAAAAGGATCAGGTGACGAAGTTCCTGCGAGCCTACCAACGGGGAGTCAAATATGCCGTGGAGAACAAGGCCGACGCGGTCAAAATCATGCAGAAATACGTAAAGATGGATTCTGCCTACGCGCCGGCCGGATATGACGAATACCGGTCTTCCTTCCCCCTGAACGGCCAGATCGCGGAGAAGGTGATTCCGGTCGTCATCGAGCAGGAGTACGAGCACGGCCGGATCAAGAAGAAGGTGACCCTGGAGGACATGATCGACCGCACGTTTATCAAAGCTTTGGGTAAGTGACAGAAGGTTTAAAGCTGCAACATGGATTAGGAGGTGACCTGTGATTATCGACCTGGATTCCCATCTGCGCGAAGGCTATTTTTTCGACGAAGTTTATAAATTACCGGAGCCGTACGCTCGATTCACGCCTCAGAAAGCCGGCGAGGGCAGAAATCACAACACCAAGTTCATTCACTCTCTCGATCCCGGTGATCCGCAAGGCCGCGCCGCCCATCGGCATCCTTACATCTATGATCCCAAGGTCAATTGGCGAAACGGCGATATTGCGCAGCGGCAGGTGGCGGGCTACGACATGGAGCGGCGACTGAGAGATATCAAGACAGAGGGCATCGACAAACAGATTATTTTTCCCACCGCCATCAATATCGCCACGGAAAATATCGGCGGCTTGGGGGTGGCTTGCGCGCAAGCCTACAATAATTGGGTGGCGAATCTCGTCAAAGGCCATGAGGATGTCTTTCTGCCCGTGGCGATGGCGCCGGCGGGGTGTCCTGAAGAGATGGCCAATGAGCTGCGCCGCTGCGTGGCGAAGCTGGGTTTCAAAGCGGCCCACCTGGTGCCCTATGTGGGGCGGCGTAATGTCGACCATCCGAGCTTCTATCCTTATTATGAGGCGGCCGAGGAGTTGGATGTACCGCTGTTCTGCCATCCCAACAGCAACGGCGAGATCACCGACCGGTTCGACAATTTCTTCAAGACCCACGTTCTCGGCCGCGTGATGAATTGTACTCCGGCGCTCGTCGCCTTGGTCCTCGGGGGCGTTTTCGAGAAATTCCCAAAACTCAAGGTAGTCTTTTTCGAATGCAGTGCCGAATGGCCGCTCTACTGGATGCATCGCATGGACGACGATTGGGAATGGGCAAAGGACTTCCCCCAGGTCTCTGGCGGATTGAAGATGGCGCCGTCGGAGTACGTCAAGCGCAATTGCTACGTCACCTGCGAGGCGGACGAGGGCGATATGAGCCAATCCCTCCGAGAGATAGGCGAAGATCATATCCTGATGGCCACCGATTTTCCGCATTTTGATTCCGAATACCCGCATACCGTTTCCGGCATTCGCACCAGGGCCGATCTGACCGTGAAACAGAAGGACAAAATTCTTGGGGAGAATGCCGTTCGGCTCTTGAACCTGTAGGGGCGCGGCATGCCGCGCCTGCGCTGCGGGAGGATTCGGGACGGAGGGACCATGAGAAGGTGCGTGACGATTCTTTTTTGCGCTACTGGCCCTGTTAACGCCAGGAAAAGCGCTCGCAGCGGCGGCGCCCGCCAAGACGATCATTGCGCATGCCGCAGTCAACGCGCGCGTCCTTCCTCTGTGGGCGGCCAAAGAACAGGGCTTCTTCGCTGGTCGCGGCATTGACTTCGGGAGATATCCAGGTCGGTTACACGGGCGGGACGGCGGTATTGGGCGCGGCCGCGAGAGGATCGGATCTCAAAATTCTTGCGGCCTTTACCAATCGAGTCACTTATGACGTCGTGGCGCGCCCCGGGATCAAGACCCCGGAGGATTTGCGGGGGAAAATATTCGGCGTCCAGAGCATAGGCGGGACGGTTTGGATGGGAGCCATTCTTGCCTTGGAACATTTTGGCTTGGATCCGAACCGCGACAAAATCAGTCTGATCGCAGCCGGCGACCAATCGGTTCTGGCCCAGGCGCTGATGGCCGGAACCATAGACGTCACGGTGCTGGACGGGGTCATGAGCCGCACGCTGCGGGAAAAAGGGTTCCCTGTCCTCGCCGAGCTAAGCAAGGCCAATATCCCGATATCGAGCGTCGGCATCGTCGCCAAAGGCACTTTTATCCAGAAGAATGCGCCAACCATGGAAAACCTTTTGAAGGCGTTGTTGGAAAGCGAGGCCTTTATTTTTGGGCCGGCCAATAAACCCAGGTCTCTCGCTATTCTGAAGCGCTATCTCAAAATCAGCGACCAAGAGGCTGAGGAAGGCTACAAGGATGTCATCACGGGGCTGGACCGAAAACCGCACGCCAGCTTAGCTGGCTTGAGAAACGTCCAGCGGTTGATGAAACTGCGCAATCCCAACGTGGAAAAGGTCAAAGTAGAGGACCTGGTCGACGACCGGTTCATGAAAAAACTGGATCAAAGCGGTTTTATCGACGAGATGTACGCCAGGTATGGCGTGAAGTAACAACCTATTGTCTCGCGTTCCGAGTCTCGCGTTTCGCCGTCTGTCAAAAAACCAATCGGCATTCCCGCGGTTGCCTTTTTGCTGGTAGCCGCGCCGTACCGTGTCGAAAGCTCGATTGACAATATCCAAACGTTTGGGTAATGCTTTTGCATAAAATCTTGCATAATTTCCTAGGAGGACGGCATGCCGAAGAGTCTTAGAACCTTTCTCGATGACTGCCGTAAACAAATCCCGAACGAAGTCATCCACATCAGTCAAGAGGTGAATCCGGCGAACTACGACGTGACCGCGATCATTAAACATCTGGGAGCGCACAAGAAATTTCCAATTATCATTTTTGACAAACCATTGAACCTGAATCGGCGCGTCAGCGAGATAAAGCTCGTGATGAACTGCGAGATCTCGCAGCGCAAGGCGCAGATTGCTCTCGGCATGCCGAAAGAAGCAACCCGGCCGCAGATGGCGGAGCGCTGTCTGGAAATGGAGGAACATCGGATTCCGCCGATTGTGATCGACCGCAAGACCGCTCCAATAAAGGAAAACGTGAGAGTCGGAAGAGACGTGGATCTTTATGAGATCCCGATCATGCGCCATCACGAGATGGACGGCGGCCCCTATATCGTCTTATCGACCATCACTAAGGACCGAAAGACCGGGATCTACAACTGCTCCTATCACCGTATGGAGGTCAAATCCAAGAATACCACGGCGCTCTATGCCTCGCCGCGCCATCTGTGGAGGATTTATCGCGACCACGAAGAGCACAACCTTGAAATGCCGGTCGCCACGGTGCTCGGCCACCACCCGGCCTTCCACATGGGTGCGTGTTACAGCGGCCCCTTTGAAGTGAGCGAATACGATGTCATCGGCGGATATCTCGGCGAGCCGCTGCGCCTCGTGCCCTCGGAAACTTGGGGCGAAGATCTTTTGATTCCTGCCGATGCTGAAATCGTGATCGAGGGCGCGTTGATTCCCGGCAAGCGCGTGGTCGAAGGCCCGTTTGGTGAAGCGCCCGGTTATCTCGGCCCGCAGCGTTATACCACCTGCGCGGAGTATCAGGTGAGGGCCATCAATTATCGCAATGGGGCCATGTATCAATCCGTGATTACGCCTGAAGGGGACAAGCCCTGGATGGACCTGCCGCGTGAAGGAGCCTATCTGCGCCGCTGCCGCGAAGCGGTGCCCGGGGTGACCGCGGTCTGCAAGCAGGGGCGTCACGCTCACTACAATGTGTTTATCTCGATGAAAAAAATGTCAGAGGGAGACCCGGGAAGGGCGGCCGCGGCAGCATTGACATTCGACCACACAAAAAATGTCTTCGTGTTCGACGATGACATCGATGTATTCAACCCCACCGATATCCTTTGGGCAATCGCCACGCGGGTACAACCGCACCGGCAAGTTTCAATATTGCAGCCGTTGTTCCGCGGCAACTTCTTGGACCCGTCATTGGTTGACGAAATCAAGACGTCCGGCATGATCGTCGATGCCACGCGGCCGCTGGATCGCCCGTTCTCACCGGTGTCCAAATGTCCCGACGAAGCCATGGCGCGGATTAGGCTCGAGGACTACGTTCCCGGCGAGGTGCTCCAACACATTCCGACCGATCGCACCACTTACTGGGCGTGATCGAGTGGAGCTGTGATATCGAAACCGCTCAATCGCATCAGGAGGGCAAATGGGCCAGGCTGTAGAGGTGACTTGTCCAAAATGTAAAAAACTTTTCGTCGTTAATCCCCACATGTTGGGATCGGGCATGGATTTTCACTGCCCATTCTGTGATCTCTATTTTCCGGAAAAAGACAGTCCCAAGATTCGGAAGTAGCGCAAAACCGCAGCCGCGACCGAGCACGGCTCGGGGTCTCGCCGCCGAAGAGCGCCTTGGCGGCAATATCATTATCTAGACCTTCACCTGTGTCCTCGCCCATGGCGCAGAGGGAAGGGCGGCCGCGGTTCACGCCACTAAATGAAAAAATCAAGCCCCTACAACATTGTCGGCAAACATGCCGATCGTGTCGACGGTCTCGAGAAAGTAACCGGGAAAGCCGTCTACACCGGGGATATCGAACTGCCGGGGATGGCCCATGCAAAGATCCTGCGCAGTCCTGTAGCCCATGCCAGACTGGTGACGGTCGACGCCTCGCGGGCGAGCGACCTGACCGGTGTCATCACCGTTTTAACCCGGGATGACATCAAGGATCTAAATTATCGCTACGGCGCAACCTACAAGGATCAATCGATTGTCGCCGTCGATAAAGTCAGGTACGTCGGTGATCCCGTGGCTGCCGTGTTGGCCAATGATGCGGCAACGGCTGAAGAGGCCCTGAACCGGATCGAGGTGGAATACGAAGAGCTGCCCAAGGTGACGGGCATTGACGAGGCGATCGCGCCCGAGGCTCCGCTCGTGCACGAAGGCGATGTTGCCAGAGCAGAGCTCCGTGGCTCAACCTACGGCGCCCCGGAAAGATTCAGAGGGACCAATATCTGCTACTACTTTGGCTATGAAAGGGGAGATTTCGAGGAAGCCTTCAGGAAGGCCGATTTTGTTTTCGAGGATACCTTCCGGTTTCAAAAAGTGCAGCACTACTCTCTGGAGCCCCACACCAACATCGCCTACTACGATGGCGAGAAATTTACCATCTGGAGCGCTTGCCAGGACCCATTCACCTTGCGCGACCATCTTGCCGGTATCTTCGGCTTACCGCTGAGCCGCATCCGAGTCATCGTACCTTATGTAGGCGGCGGCTATGGTGGCAAACTGTACGTAAAGTGCGAACCGATCGCCGCAGCGCTTTCATGGAAGACGCGCCGTCCGGTCAAACTGGTGTTGTCCATCGGCGAGAGCTTCAAGACGGTCACGCGCCACGCGGCGCGCGTAACGCTTAAAACTGGTGTCATGCGCGATGGCCGTCTGATGGCCAGAGACTGTCAGATCTACATGGACACCGGAGCCTATGCGGATGCCGGGCCGCGAGTCACGCAGAAAGCCGGCTATCGTTCACTCGGACCGTACCGAATTCCCCATGCCCGGGTGGAAGCTCATGCGGTTTATACGAATACGGTGCCAGCCGGCGCTTTTCGCGGCTTCGGCGGTGTGCAGGTCACTTGGGCCTACGAGTCCCAGATGGATATGTTGGCTGAGCGGTTGGGAATCGACCCGGTAGACCTGCGGCTCAAAAACCTGTTGAAGAAAGGCGAGCTGTATACGGCTGGAGACACTCCGGTCGACTGCGACCTCAAAGAAGGGCTGTTGAAGCTCGCCGAAGCGCTCCGTTGGAAGCAAAAACCGAGCAGGCCCAATACCGGGAAGGGGCTCGGCCTGTGCATGAAGGATGCCGGCGGCACCTATAAAGTAGCTGGCGCGGCGGTGAGGATGTCTTCCGATGGAAGTATCGCGCTGCTGACCGGAACTGTGGAAGTGGGCCAGGGGCCGCGCACTGCGCTCAGCCAGATCGTCGCCGAAGAGCTGGCGACAAGCTTGGATCAGGTGACGGTCGCGCAGTTGGATACGGACGTGACTCCGTACGATATTTCGACCAGCGCCAGCAGCTCCACGGTAGTCATGGGCTTGGCGGTATTGAGGGCGGCCCAGGACGTGAAGCGCCAGCTGCTTCAGTGCGCCGCGAAAGTACTCAAGCAAAAAGTCGCTTCGCTACAACTCAAAGCCGGCAAGGTTTACATGACTAGCGGTGATTCGATGCCCTACGGCGCGGTCATTGCTCAGTTCTTCGGCAGTAAAGCCGGGGAGCTGCTCGGCCGCGGTCTCTATCGCGATCAGAGAAGCAAGAAGGCCGTTCTAGGGTCGCCGACCACTTTTTGGGAAGTCGGTTGGGGCGGCGTTGAACTTGAAGTGGACTCGGAGACGGGTGAGCTTAAGTTATTGAATTACGTTTCCATCACCGATGTCGGGCGGGCCATCAATCCAGCGGGGGTTCAGAGTCAGGATGAAGGCGCCGTGATGTTCGGCATCGGACATACGATGCTGGAGGAGATGGTGTATGAGGAGGGGCAGCTTATCAACCCGAATCTCATCGACTACCGCGTGCCGGCATTCGAAAATCTCCCCGAGCGTCTGTCGACAATTCTCATTGAAAACGGTAACGGTCCCGGCCCTTACGGAGCCAAAGGAATGGGCGAGGGGGGCCTGCTTCCCGTCGCTTCGGCGGTGGCCAACGCCGTCTCGCAAGCGATCGGCGTGAGAATCCAAAACCTGCCGCTAACACCGCCCAATGTGTGGCGGGCGATTCAGGCAAAACGAGACGCCGCGGATTGAATTTTTCCTGGACGCATCACTATCGACCAAAATTGACTCAATCGCGATTCCCAGAAATAGGATCGGCCTGTCTCGTTCCTGATGCGGTTAGATTACAGGCGCGAAATCGCGACTAACTACTGAAGGTGGCGGACCTTGTTTTGCCAGTGCGGGCTCGACTGCGTTTAGTTCTCTCGTTTCGCTGATGGGTTTCGTGGGTGTCTCGCTCCGAATCTGTGCGGGTGAGGTCGGGCAACCAGGGACTCTTTGCGGTCCTGTAGCCACAACATCAAAATTAGCATCGCGCCGATTCCAGTGACCAGCGGCGCCAGCACCATCCAAACGGGCCCGAGGTTTATTAAAACAATTCCTTCGAGGAAGCCGAGAACAAAAAAGATCATCATAATCCCGGCAAATTGAAGCCACATCCAGATAGGCAGTGTTTTGTCCTCGCTGTCTCCAAAGAGCCGCCGCTCCCTATCTGTAAGCGCGGGATTCCCGCCGAGCACTCTCCCGAGTATCACGATTCCGACGGCGAGCGGAACCAACAGCAGGGATGCAACAATGATCCACATGGGACACCGATCTAGTCGACCAGAGCCTCTGTTTGGACTTTTGCAAGGTGTATTCCACTCGAAACTCGCGTTAAATTGAGAAGGTAAAACGCCCGAGGTGCCAATCTTGGAACGCCTGTTCTTGCCCAGCACGGGACAACAGGAATTTTACGGTTCTGAGCGCTTACCCCCACGATGGCGTACGGCGAAGCCGTCCCGAGGGCTCGTTTTCCCTAGAGATTTAAGATCTCGCCGCACTTCTTGCAGGTCGCCAGGCTGCGGTCGGTCTTCATCGCATTCGTTGCTTTGGCAACGGCTTCAGAAGGGTCGTTGAAGTAAACCGCCACCTCGTGCAGCTGGTTACCGCATTTTTCACAAATCCAAACGAAGCGGTCCTGTTCGGACGAGTGGCGTCTTCTTTCAACCACATAGGTCCATGAACCTTCGGCTCGTCTCGGCGAGTGTGGAACACTGCGCGGCAGCAGAAACAGCTCGCCCGGCTTGAGAACGGCAAGGTCGTGTCTGCCGCCCGCGCCGACATAGTGGAGATTGAGTTCGCCCTCGAGTTGGTAGAAGATTTCATCACCCGGATTGATGTGGAAATCCTTGCGGCGATTCGGACCCCGGGTGACGAAGGCAATAAAATCCGAGTCTTCCCAGAGGACCCGGCGTTGTCCCCAGTGGCCGCGGTTTTCATCGATCCATTGCTTTAAATTAAAACTCGTAAGGTGCGGAAACATAACGCCTCCTTTCAAGGCCCAAAGCAGTATAGAATCGCCGCGAAAGTTAAATCAAGGTCAGACGCGCCCAGAGCTGGCGATTTAGCGCAGAGCGACCCTTCGATACGGCAGCCATTGCAACGCTGCCCACTCAGGGCAATCGGGCGTCCGGCGAGCAGGAACACGAGCACGAGCCACAGTCATTGTTGATAGTTTAGGGAGACTCAATGGCCGCTAACCAAATAACGGTGATCGGATTGATCTCCGATACCCACGGCCTGATCAGGCCGCAAGCGCTGGAGGCTTTGCGAGGCGTCGATCTCGTCGTCCACGCCGGGGACATCGGCAAGCCCCAGGTAATCGACAGCCTGAAAACGATCGCTCCAGTCGTCGCTATAAAGGGAAACAACGACACCGAACCATGGGCAACGCCTTTTCCGGACACGAAGCTCGTCAAAGCAGGCGTGGCGAGGCTGTACATCATTCACAATGTGAAAGAATTAGCAGTGGACGCACGGGGCTTTGACGCGGTCATCAGCGGCCATTCCCATAAACCATCGGTGAGTAGTCGCGACGGTATCCTCTACGTCAATCCCGGAAGCGCGGGTCCCCGGCGCTTCAAGCTTCCGATTGCCGTCGGTAAACTGGTCGTCGACGGCACGAAAATCGACGCGGAGATCATCGAATTGCGTGTTTAAAACTGTACTGTTCTGTCGCGCTGGTGAAAAAACGCATCGGTTGACTTTTCGTGAAGCGCGAGCTAAATATAATGAAATCCCTTTTAACCCGATCCTGCGAGATCGGAAAAGGTATATGATCCAATCTGTTTTTATCAGTCCTTGTTTTTTCAGACCCTCCCGGTGAGCCGCGAGGGTCTTTTTTTATGGCCCCCGAAAGACAGATCCTTTTCGAGCGCGACGAGCTCGCCAAAACCATCAGCCGCATGGCCCATGAGATTGTCGAAAAATCGACGAACCCCAGGGACCTGGTTCTGATGGGTATCCGTTCCCGCGGCGTGCATCTGGCTCGACGCATAGCGCGAAAGATCCATGAGGTAGAAAACATCGCGCCGCCGGTAGGAATCATCGATATCACTCCCTACCGGGACGATCGAATTCACCCGGAGCTTTCAACGGAAAAGGGGTTGGACGGTCAAGTGTCCGTTGATGAAAAGACGGTCATCTTGATCGATGACGTCATTTTTAGAGGCCGGACGATTCGAGCGGCCATGGATGCGGTGGCTCAGCTCGGCCAACCGCAAAGAATTCTGGTCGCCGTTCTTGTGGATCGGGGAGCGAGAGAACTGCCCATTCGGGCGGATATCGTTGGCAAAAACGTACAAATCGGCGACGGCGAAAGAGTCAACGTGATGCTCGCCGAGTCCGACGGCATCGACCAAGTGAGCCTGAGTCATTGGCAGCCCCGCAATGTTTAACGATACCCTCTGCGGCTAAAGAGGAATGTCACTGCGTAGCGTAATATCGATAGCCGATCTGACGAACGACGAGATCGAAGAGATCTTTGATCTCGCCGGGTCGGCTGAAAAATTGCGCGGGGATCGAGTCGGCCACGGCCGAATTATGGCCACGCTTTTCTATGAGCCGAGCACCCGCACCCGGCTCTCCTTTGAATCCGCCATGCACCGTCTCGGCGGTTCCGTCATCAGCTGCTCCGACATGAAGTCCTCTTCCGCCGCTAAAGGGGAGAGCGTTGCCGACACCGCCAAGGTCGTGTCGAGTTACGCCGATGTGCTGGTCGTGCGGCATTACTGGGATGGGGCGGTTCAGGCGATGGCCGAATACGCCGACATTCCAGTCATCAACGCGGGAGACGGAAGTCACGAGCATCCGACGCAAACGTTGTGCGATCTTTATACGTTGAAGAAAGAAAAAGGCCGGCTCAAAGGGTTGACGGTTGTGATTTGTGGCGATCTAAAAAACGGCCGGACGATTCACTCTTTGGTCTACGGGTTGGCCCGCTTTGGCGCCAATGTGGTGACCCTGGCGGCCAACGGCATGGAGTTGCCGCAATATGTGCTGGAGCGTCTGGAGCGAGAATACGGCTACACGCTGGCCCCGGTCGCCTCGGGGGATTTGAGCGCCGTCGTCACCGAAACGGACGCGCTCTATCTCACGCCTAAACAGCCTCACCAGCTGGCGCTTTTCACCCAGGTCGACACCGCCGTTCAATCGCAGTTGAGCACGATGGTTTCCGGGCTGCGCTATGACGCGTTCTATATGACGCGCAAACAGAAGGAGCGCATGAAAGACGGATCCAGGGCGGAGAGTTACCCGACCATTGGCGAAAGCTTTCTGAAGGAGCAGCGGTTCAAGGACACGGTTGTCATGCACCCGCTGCCGCGTGTCGACGAGCTGTCACCGGCCGTCGATAAGGACAAGCGAGGAATCTATTTCAAGCAAGCGGCGTACGGCGTGCCGGTGCGCATGGCGTTATTGAAGTTCATCTGCGAACAGCGATCCTCCAAGGCGGCAGGGGTTGAAAAGCCGGGCTCTATTTACGAAAGCCCCGAGGGTGTCGGTCCGCGATGCCCCAACGCCAATTGCATCACCGTGATGGAACCCGGCTCGACTCAAAAGAGATTCCAGATCCTAGCGGGCGGGCTCGGTGGCGCGTTGATTCTTCGCTGCATTTACTGCGATCACCGCTTCAAGGTCCAACTGGTTGGCCACGTGAAGTCAAAGCACTATTGCGCTTACGACAGCTCGCTCGAACAAACGGCGAAAGACTGGCTGAAAAAAAACGAATTGGCGATTTTTGGCTCGATCAAGGAAGCCGAAGAACGCGGCTACGAGCCTTACAAAAGCGGCCCGCAGCGAACCCTTATGGACGAGAGTGAAATTCAGGCTGCGCTGGCGGAATTAGGCGACCAGGTTGTGCGCGATTGCCGGGATGCGAACCGGTTGTTGATTCTCGGAATTCGCACCAAGGGGGCTTATCTGGCGCAGCGTTTGGCGGCCCAGTTGGCGGCCCATCAAGTCAGACCCGAGATCGGCGAAATAGAAATTTACGGCTCCGGAGATGAAATCCGCAGGGTTTCACCGGCCGATCCGGACGCCGCCCCGCTAAACCTCAAGGATCGCGAGATCCTATTGGTGGACGACGTTATTTATACGGGCAAAACGGTGAAAACCGCTCTCAGCCTTATTTTTCGAGCCGGCCGGCCGCAATCGGTTAGGCTTGCCGTACTGGTCGATCGCGGTCATCGTGAGGTCCCGGTTAAGCCTAATTACGTCGGCAAGCATATCCCCAGTTCGGAGCGGGAGAGAGTGCGGGTAAAACTTCGCGAGACCGAACATGACGAGAAAGACAAAGTCGTGATCTATTCAATCGTCAGTCCGCCAGAGTCGCGCACCGGGAGGGTCGCGTGAATCCGCCCAAGGCCATCCTGGCGCTCGCCGATGGACGCTATTACGAAGGGGTTTCATTCGGTGCCGAGGGGGAAGCCGTGGGGGAAGTCGTTTTCAATACGAGCATGACCGGCTATCAGGAAATTTTGACGGATCCTTCTTACGAGGGCCAGCTCGTTGCGATGACTTACCCCGAGATCGGCAATGTTGGAGTTAACCTCGAGGACGTCGAGTCGAGCCGGCCGTTCGTCAAGGGGTTCGTCGTCAAGAATTATACGACGGCGCCGAGCAACTGGCGCGCGACCGAGCCGCTGCACGACTACATGAAACAGCACGGCATCGTCGGTATCCAGGGGATCGACACCCGGTCCCTGGTTCGACACTTGCGTGATTACGGTGCCCAGGAGGGCGTCATCTCTACGGTTACGCTCAAGACCGACGAGGCGGTCGCGACGGCGAAGGCCTCGCCCGGACTCCTGGGCAGGGACCTCGTGCGCAACGTCACCTGCGCCGAACCGTACGACTGGGAGCAGGGGATCTGGCAGCTGGGTAAAGGGTACGGGCAACGGAATCGCCCGAAAGGCGCTTTAGCGAAAAAAGATCTCAGCGATGAGGCGCTACAGGCGCCAGGTTTTCAGGTCGTGGCCTACGACTACGGTATCAAATACAACATCCTGAGAAACTTGGCGCAGTCGGGCTGTCGAGTGACAGTGGTGCCCGCCGCGACGGCTGCGGAAGCGGTCCTGGCGCTGAATCCCGACGGCATCTTTCTTTCCAACGGTCCCGGAGATCCGGACGCGGTCCCCTATGCCAGAGAGAACGTGCAAAAGCTGATCGGTAAGAAACCGATTTTCGGGATTTGTCTCGGACACCAGATCCTGGGGCTCGCCCTTGGCGGGAAGACCTACAAGCTCAAATTCGGCCACCATGGCAGCAACCAGCCGGTGATGGATCTGACCACGCGCAAAGTGGAGATCACAACCCAGAACCACGGCTTTGCCGTGGACGCCGATTCTCTAAAGGGAGCGGCGGAGGTTACCCATCTCAATCTAAACGACAACACGGTCGAGGGGCTAGCCCATCGCGAGCTGCCGATCTTTTCGGTTCAGTATCATCCCGAATCCTCGCCGGGCCCGCACGACGCCAGTTACCTGTTCCGCAGATTCACCGAGCTGATGCAAAAGAATCGAGGCTAACGCGCCGTGCCGAAACGAACCGATATCCATTCGATCCTGCTTATCGGCTCAGGACCTATCGTCATCGGTCAGGCGTGTGAATTCGACTACTCCGGCACGCAGGCGGTTAAGGCTCTAAAAGAAGAGGGCTACCGCGTGATTCTCGTCAATTCTAATCCGGCGACCATCATGACCGATCCCGAATTCGCCGACCGGACCTATATCGAACCCATTACCGTAGAGCTCGTCGAAAAGATCATTTCGAAAGAGAAGCCCGATGCGCTTCTGCCGACGCTGGGTGGACAAACCGCGCTCAATCTCGCCATCGAATTGGCGGAGAGCGGGATTCTGGCGCGCTACGGCGTGGAGATGATTGGCGCCAAGCTGGAATCCATCAAGAAAGCCGAAGACCGCAATCTATTCAAAGCCGCCATGCGCCATGCCGGCTTGGATCTTCCCCGCAGTGGCTACGCGCGAAACATGCGAGACGCCATGCGCATCCAAAAGAAGCTCAATTTCCCGGTCATCATTCGGGCATCGCGGACGCTCGGCGGAAGCGGCGGCAACTTTGCTTTTGGGCCGGAGGATTTTGCCGAAGTCGTCCAGGCCGGTTTGAGCATTTCGCCGGTGCATGAAGTCTTGATCGAAGAGTCCGTCCTCGGCTGGAAGGAGTTCGAACTGGAGGTGATGCGCGATCACAAGGACAACGTCGTCATCATCTGTTCCATCGAAAATTTTGATGCCATGGGGATCCACACGGGCGACTCCATCACCGTCGCCCCGGCGCAGACGTTGACGGATAAGGAATATCAGATCATGCGTGACGCGGCGATTCGGGTGATCCGCGAAATCGGCGTGGATACCGGGGGCTCGAACATTCAGTTCGCCGTCCACCCTCGAGACGGCCGCATGGTCGTGATCGAAATGAATCCCCGTGTCTCGCGCAGCTCGGCGCTGGCCAGCAAAGCGACGGGTTTTCCGATCGCCAAGATCGCCGCCAAGCTCGCGGTCGGCTATACGCTCGATGAGATCCCTAATGATATCACGCGCGAAACGCCCGCCTGCTTCGAGCCGACGATCGATTATGTCGTCGTCAAAGCGCCGCGCTTTACCTTCGAAAAGTTTCCACAGGCGAAGGATCTCTTGACCCCGCAAATGAAATCAGTGGGCGAGGCCATGGCTATCGGCCGCACGTTCAAGGAAGCGCTGCAGAAGGCGATGCGGTCGCTGGAAATCGGCTCCTACGGCTTCGAGCCCAAAGTGTCGATGGCGCCCGATCACCGCGAACACGCGCTGGCTCTGGTACAGGATAAGCTCCAGCATCCCAACGCCCACCGCTTGTGGTATCTCGGCGATGCTTACCGGCTTGGGATGGGCACCGACGAGATCTACCGCTTGTCCAGTATCGATCCATGGTTTCTCGAAAAGATTCGCGACATCGTGGCGACCGAAAAGGAGATCGAGCGATTTCGCAACCGGATCAGCGATATCGATCTCAACCGCCTACGAGCGTGGAAGCAGGCGGGTTTTGCCGATGCGCGTATCGCCGCTCTCACGGGCACCACTGAAGCGGCTATTCGCAGCCTCCGAAGAGAGCGCGGGCTGAAGGCGGTTTTCTGCTCGGTCGATACCTGTGGCGCGGAGTTTCGAGCCTTCACTCCCTATCTCTATTCCACCTACGAAGGCGAGGACGAATCGAAGCCTACGCGGCGGAAGAAGATCATGATCCTGGGTGGCGGCCCCAACCGCATCGGCCAGGGTATCGAATTTGATTATTGCTGCGTGCACGCTGCTTTTGCGCTCAAGGAAGAAGGGTACGAAACGATCATGGTCAACTGCAATCCCGAGACCGTGAGCACCGACTACGACACCTCCGACAAACTCTATTTCGAGCCTCTCACGATGGAAGAAGTCTTAAATATCGTGGACCGGGAAGAACCCGACGGGGTCATCGTCCAATTCGGCGGCCAAACACCGCTGAAGCTGGCGCTGCCCTTGGAGCGCGCCGGGGTGAAGATCATAGGTACATCGCCCGATAGCATCGATCTGGCGGAGGACCGGGAGCGCTTCAAGGATCTTCTTGACCGGCTCGGCATCAAACAGCCAAACAGCGGGACGGCTCGCTCCTCCAATGCGGCGTTCGAAATCGCGGCGCGGTTGGGCTATCCCGTGTTGGTTCGTCCCTCGTACGTGCTGGGCGGCCGGGCGATGGAAATCGTTTACGATGCCGAGGCGCTGGGCCACTACATGACTCACGCCGTGGAGGCTTCGCCGGAACATCCGGTGTTGATCGACAAGTTCCTCGACGACGCGATCGAGGTGGATGTGGATGCGATTGGCGACGGCGAGCAGGTGGTCATCGGTGGCATCATGGAACACATCGAGAGAGCCGGAGTCCATTCCGGCGACAGCGCTTGCAGCCTGCCGCCGAAATCGATCGGCAAGGACATTCAAGACGAGATCCGCCGGCACACGATCGCGCTGGCCGAAACCCTGAATGTGCGCGGTCTAATGAATGTACAATTCGCGGTTCAGGGAACAAAGGTCTTTGCGCTCGAAGTCAATCCGCGGGCTTCGCGCACCGTTCCCTTCGTGAGTAAGGCCATCGGGATCCCGTTGGCAAAACTGGCGGCTCGTGTCATGGTCGGGAGAAAATTAAGAGACCTCGGCCTCGCTGTCGAAGTGTCGCCAAAACACATCTCGGTCAAGGAAGCCGTATTTCCATTCAACAAGTTTCCCGGTGTCGACACGTTGTTGGGACCCGAGATGAAATCCACCGGCGAAGTGATGGGCATCGATCGTTCTTTCGGCTTGGCCTTCGCCAAGGCGCAACTTGGCGGAGGCATGCGGCTGCCCCAGGCGGGAAGGGCCTTCATCAGCGTACGCGACGAAGACAAACCAAGCGCGATTGCGATCGCGCGAAAACTCCACGCAGTGGGCTTTCAGATAGTGGCCACGCGCGGAACGGCGGCCTATTTCCACGCCAGAGGAGTTCCGGCGGAAATCGTCAACAAGGTTCAGGAGGGAAGCCCTCATGTCGGCGATCGGATCAAAGATGGCGAGGTTGCGATCGTGATCAATACCCCCACCGATGCTCACTCCCACGCCGATTCCTATCTTATCCGCCGCTGCGCGTTGGACTATCGGGTTCCGTACTTTACGACCATGGCGGGCGCCGAGGCAGCGGCGGAGGGCATTGAATACTTAAAGCGGCAGGAATTCGACGTTCGGGCGCTCCAGGACTACGACACGCCGCCGGCCTAGCGCTGTCATGAACTTGCGGGACCCAAGTCCATTGCCGCTCCACCAAAGCACCAGGCGCGGTGTCAACGAATCTCTCCGCGCTCTACAGGCGCCGCTTCGTTTTCTCAAGGGCGTCGGCCCTAAACGAGCCGAGCAGTTGGAAAAGTTTGGTCTCAGGAGCGTTGAAGACCTTCTCTATCACTTCCCGTTTCGCTATGAGGATCGGCGTGAGATAAAAAAAATCCGCGATGCGGAGCTCGGCAGGGATGAAACTTTCGTCGGGCGCCTGAGCTCTTTGCAAAAAAAATACATTCCGCGCCGGCGCAGCCAGATGCTGGCGGCGGCGCTGAACGACGGCACTGGAAGTCTCGGGCTGGTGTGGTACCGAGCGCCAGCCTATTTGATCAACGGGTTATCGACGGGCCAGACGATCCTCGCGCACGGCAAAGTGGAACAGGCGCCGGGAGGTCTGAAGCGGCTGGTGCATCCGGAGTTCGATATTCTGGACGCGGGGAGCGAAATCCAATTGGAAAAAATTCAACCGATCTACCTCCGCCCGGGTGGACTGCCGCTTTCGCGTATAAGAAGATGGGTGGAAGAGGCACTGCTGGCATATGGCGAGTGCCTCCCCCAAGGCTTACCGGTAGCTGTCCTTCAACGCCAGCGGCTCATTGACTTGCGGCAGGCCGTCGTTCAACTCCACCGGCCGGCCAACGACGCCGATGTGGCGTCGCTCAATAACTTTGTTTCCGTAGCGCATCGGTCGGTGATTTTCGACGAGCTTTTTTGCCTCCAGTTGGGTATGGGCTTGAAGAAGAAAAATCGCATCGAGCGGCCCGGAGTGGTTCTGCCGCATCAGCCGAGCCGATTGAGTTTCCGAATGCGTGAACTATTGCCGTTCAGCCTCACACGAGCGCAGGAACGCGTCGTGGAGGAGATCCGCCAGGACATGGAATCCTCCCGCCCCATGCGGCGCTTGGTGCAGGGTGACGTCGGCTCAGGAAAGACCGTCGTCGCATGGTTGGCCTCTTTGCCGGTTATCGAGAGCGGCCACCAAGCCGTTTGGTTGGCGCCCACCGAGCTGTTGGCGGAGCAACACTATCGGATTTGCGGGCGCTGGGCTGAATCGCTTGGCCTTCGAACCGCGCTGCTCACCGCCTCCGTCTCCTCAAAGGAAAAAAAGTCACTCCTCGAACGGATCGCGCGCAACGATATTCAATTCGTCGTTGGAACCCACGCCTTGCTTCAAGAAGGGGTCAAGGTGCCGCGAATGGGGCTCGGCGTCATCGACGAGCAGCACCGCTTTGGTGTGATTCAGCGACTTTCATTGCAAAGGTTGGTCGGCGGCGAAAAAGGATCGCCGTTTTCCGCTCGTTCGCCGCACATGCTGCTCATGAGCGCAACGCCGATTCCAAGAAGTCTCGCCATGGTGCTCTACGGTGACATGGAGGTCTCTTTCCTCGATGAGATGCCGCCCGGGCGCGCTCCTGTTGTAACCAGGATGATTTCCGAGGCCGGGCGGCCGCGTCTCTACTCGCGGGTGGTGGAGGAGCTAAAAAGGGGCCATCAGGCGTTCATCGTCTATCCTCTGGTGGAGGCCTCGGAACAACTCCAGCAGATCCGGGACGCAACCCGCATGGCGGAGCAGCTGAGCAAGGGAATTTTTCGAGAGTTCCAGGTCGGTCTGGTGCACGGGCGAATGCGGACGCAAGAGCGCGATCGCGTGATGCGCTCTTTCAGAGATGGGCAAGTCCGCATCCTCGTGGCGACCACGGTCGTCGAGGTCGGAATCGACATTCCAAATGCGACCGTTATGATTGTCGAGCACGCCGAACGGTTTGGTTTGTCGCAGCTCCACCAGTTACGCGGCAGGGTGGGCCGCGGAGACGCTCCGGGTTATTGCCTGTTGGTCCATTATGGTTCGCCCGGCGGCGATGCCATCCGCCGGCTCAAAGTCATGGAACGTGAGCACGATGGATTCAAGATCGCCGAAGCCGACCTTGAGCTGCGCGGCGCCGGGGAGCTTTTGGGCACGCGACAATCCGGTCTCGGAGACTTTCGTATCGCCAACCTGGCGCGCGACTCGCGAATCCTCCTCGACGCCCGCAGAGAAGCGCTAGAGTGGTTGAAGCGAGATCCCGACCTGAAGAGCCGCGAGTCGGCCGGCTTGCGGGAGATTCTCGAACAGCGCTGGGGACGGCGGCTGCAACTCGGAGCGGTAGGCTAGGAGACAGCAGTTTCGAGTCCCGGGTTCGGCGTCGCGTGTTTCCTCTCCCCAACGCGAAACACGAGACCCCCAGGAACGCCTGGTTGCGCGCAGCCGGACGATGCCTTATAAAAAGCAGTTGACAAGGCCCTGTTTTAGGAGTGCTCAGTGGAGTTTCAGCGGATCAAACGGCTCCCCCCCTATGTCTTCAGCATAATTGACGGCCTCAAGATGGAGGCGCGTCATCGCGGCGAAGATATTGTTGATTTTGGCATGGGCAATCCCGATCTGCCCACGCCCCCGCACGTCGTCGCCAAGCTGGTCGAGGCGGCCAGTAAACCGCAAAACCATCGTTATTCCGTTTCGCGCGGCATTTACAAACTCAGAGTCGCCATTGCCGACTGGTATCGGCGGCGCTACCGGGTCGATTTGGATCCCGATACCGAAGCCATTGTCACGATCGGAGCCAAGGAGGGATTGTCGCATCTGGCGTGGGCCATCGTGGATCCGGGTGACGTTGTGTTGTGCCCGAGCCCGACCTATCCGATTCATCAATACGCCGTCGTACTAGCCGGCGGCGACCTGCGTTGCATCCCCTTGGTGACGAGCGAGGCCTTCTTCGGCCATCTCGAAGAAGCGATCAAGCAAACCTGGCCAAAGCCAAAGCTCCTGATAATCAGTTTTCCGCATAATCCGACCACGGAATGCGTCGAGTTGGATTTCTTCGAGCGGATTGTCAGAGCGGCCAAAGAACACGACCTCATCGTGGTTCACGACCTGGCGTACGCGGATCTGACCTTCGAAGGCTATCGCGCGCCGAGCTTTCTTCAGGTGCCGGGCGCGAAAGAGCTGGGGGTGGAATTCTTCTCGCTTTCGAAAAGCTACAGTATGCCGGGGTGGCGCGTGGGCTTCGCGGTCGGCAATCGCGATATCATCCATGCCCTGGCGCGAATCAAGAGCTACCTCGACTACGGCATTTTTCAACCGATTCAGATTGCCGCCATTCAAGCGCTCAACGGGCCGCAGGATTGCGTGGAGAATATTCGCTTGATGTACCAGAGACGGCGCGATTCCCTCGTCGACGGGCTGGACCGGGCGGGTTGGAAGATAAACAAACCCAAAGGAACCATGTTCGTCTGGGCCGATATTCCGGAGCCGGCAAAGAAAATGGGCTCCGTCGAATTTTCCAAGTTCCTGTTACAGGAAGCTAAAGTGGCCGTCTCTCCCGGCATCGGTTTCGGTCAGTACGGCGACGGACACGTTCGGTTTGCGCTGATCGAAAACGAGCACCGGACAAAGCAGGCCATCCGCAATATCCGGCGGGCGCTGGGTAAACTGCTCGATTGATCAACCCGCCGAGCTCCGCGAGAATTTTTCCGTGATCACAAAGGAACGAACATGGCCTCAGCCGATCAACGTCGCAAAGTCCCGCTCGGCCTGCTAGGCTCTGGGGTCGTGGGCGAGGCGATCCAGGATATCCTTTTTCAGGATCTCCAGGGTCGCGTGGGAAATGACCTGGAATTGGAGATCCGAAAAATTTTCACCCGAACTCCCGAGCAAAAAAAATGGTTCTCCGGTCGCTCGCAGCTGTTCACGAAAACCGCCGAAGCCGTCATCGACGATCCCGCGATAGAAATAATCATCGAAGCCCTGGGTTGCCAAGATCCTGCGGATCTGCCGATCTTTAAGGACTATATTTTGCGCGCCTTTCAGAAGGGCAAGTCGGTAGTGACTTCCGACAAGGCGGTGCTCGCGAACTTCGGCAAAGAGATCTGGAGCGCAGCCCAGCGCAGCGGGTGCCAGCTGCGTTTCGAGGCCTGTGTCGGCGGGGGCATCCCGATCATTCGATCGCTGTGCGAGAGCTTCGCGACCGAAGAGCCGGAGGTCGTGTTTGGCATCGTTAACGGCACCTGCAACTACATTCTTTCGCAAATGGAAAGGAGCGGAAAAACTTACGCTGAAGCGCTCAAGGAAGCCCAGCAAAAAGGCTACGCCGAGACCAATCCGGCGGCGGATACCAGCGGTAGTGACGCCGAAGCGAAGCTGCTTTTGCTTGCGGCGGTGACCTTTGGATTGCAGCTGCAACCCGGCGCGACCTGGCGCAAAGGAATCGAGGAAATTCATGCAGTGGATTTCCGTTACGCCGGCAGGACTGGCTTGAGCACGATCAAACATTTTGCAGTCGCTAAGAGGAATGGCCAGGCGGTCGAGGTCTATGTTTCACCGGTGTTGCTGGCGCGTCAGAACTTTCTCGCCAGTATCGACGGTCCGACGAACGCAATTTGCTTCAAGGGCAAAAGGAGCGGCGCAGGCGCGAATCGCGACGCCGATTATGTCCTTGTCGGCCCGGGCGCCGGCGGCGGGCCGACAGCCGTAGCCCTACTGGGCGATGTCTGCGAGCTCGCGCGTGGCGGGCAGCAACGGCAGGCCGGCCTACCGAGCCTCGTTTCGCCGGGAGCGCTAAGCCTTCAAGCCCAAGACGACATCGAGGGCTCGTTTTATCTCCGCTTTATCGTGAAAGATCGCGCCGGGATCGTCGGCGATATCGGGCAAACCTTCGGGCGCCTGGGCGTCAACATATCGGAGATTTGGCAGCTCAGACACAGTGAAGAAGAACTGCACGATCTGGCGCAGAGCTATCATCTCAAGGAAAAGCCGAATGAGATTCTGCCATTTGTCATTACCCTGGAACGAGCCACTCTGCGACAGATGCGCGAAGCGATGGATTATTTTCGTAAGCGAGACTATATCGTCATAGATCCCGTTTGGTTTCCGATATGGGGAACGAAGTGAGCGCTTTTCGCACTGTTTCGTAAGACGGATTTAGAAAAGTGAAGTACATCATCCTGCAGGGCGACGGAATGGCGGATTATCCTCTGGCCGCGCTCGGGGGCAAAACTCCTCTCGAAGCGGCCGCCACGCCGAATATGGATTGGCTCGCCTCACGCGGCGTGTTCGGCATCGCCCATGTCATTCCAGAGGGCTTTCCACCGGGCAGCGATGTCGGTAACATGAGCATCATGGGCTATGACCCCGGGGTCTACCACACCGGCAGGTCACCGCTCGAAGCGGCAAGTATGGGAGTCGTTTTGGGGCCCAACGACGTCGCCTTTCGCTGCAATCTGGTGACGCTCGGTGGTACCGTCGGTGAGCGATCCATGGAGGATTTCACCGCAGGTCATATCACGACGCAAGAGGCTGCAGAAATCATCCGCGATATCGCCGCAAAACTGGCGGGAAACGGCATTGAATTCTTTGCCGGTGTCAGCTACCGGCATCTGATGGTGTGGCGCGATGGCGAAGAGAAGATGAAGACGACACCGCCGCACGACATCACGGATCAAAAGATCGCGCCCTATCTTCCGAGCGGCCCGGGCGCGGAGAGATTGCTCGCGCTGATGGAAGCCGCAAAACCTATGCTCGCCGAGCACCCGGTGAACAAGAAACGGCAGGCCGCCGGCCACAGATCGGCAACTTCGCTATGGTTATGGGGCCAGGGCAGGGCGCCGGCGCTCCCGCCCCTGACAAAGCGCTTTGGCATCACAGGCGGCGTCATATCCGCCGTCGACATCATCAATGGCCTGGGGGTATACGCCGGACTCGAGCGCATTTACGTTCCCGGCATCACCGGGTTTCTCGATACCAATTACCAGGGCAAAGGAGAATACGGTGTGCGGTCGCTGGAAAAAAATGACCTGGTCTTCATCCATGTCGAAGCCACCGATGAAGCCGGCCATATGGGCGACGTCGAGAAAAAAATCCAGGCGATCGAAGACTTCGACGAGAAGGTCGTCGGCACGGTGCTCAAAGGAATGGCCCATAGAAAGGACTGGCGCGTTCTTCTGATGCCCGATCATCCGACCGCGATTGCGCTCAAGACGCATGTCGCCGACCCGGTGCCTTTTGTGCTCTATTCGGCCACCGAAGCACGCCACAACCGGGCCGTCGGTTACAACGAGACGGACGCTCGGAAAACAGGTATTGTTGCCAAGCAGGCTTTCCGTCTGATGGAAGCGCTAATCGAAGGGAGGCAAACGTGGACCGAAACTTAGCTCTAGAAGCTGTACGGGTGACCGAAGCGGCCGCGCTGAGCTGTGCTCGCTTATCGGGGCGCGGCGACGAAAGGGCGGCGGATCAGGCGGCCGTGGACGCTATGCGCCGGGCTTTTGATGCACTCGCCATCGATGGCACGGTGGTCATTGGCGAAGGCGAGCGGGACGAAGCTCCGATGCTTTACATTGGTGAAAAAGTCGGCTCGGGCGGGCCGCAGGTTGACATTGCTCTCGACCCGCTCGAAGGGACGACGATTTGCGCCACCGGCGCGCCCAATGCTCTGTCGGTCATCGCTATGGGCGATGGCGGCAATCTGCTCCATTGTCCGGACACCTATATGGACAAGATCGCCGCCGGTCCGGCGGGCAAAGGCGTGGTCGATCTCGACAAAACACCCACGCAAAACCTTTACGCACTTGCGGAAGCCAAACGGTGCAAAGTTGAAGATCTCACCGTGATCATCCTCTCGCGCCCGCGCCACGAGGCGCTCATCAAGGAAGTCCGCCAGGCGGGCGCACGCATTCGATTGATCGGCGATGGCGATGTCTCGGCGGCCATTGCTACGACCAAGCCGGAAACAGGCATCGATCTGCTGATGGGCATCGGTGGCGCTCCCGAAGGAGTCCTCGCGGCTGCCGCATTGCGCTGCGTCGGGGGAGACATGCAAGGCCGTTTAAAGCCGCGGCACGAAGGTGAGATCGAACGCGCCAAGAAAATGGGAATCAAGGATATTAACAAGAAATTTTCCATCGAAGAGCTTGCTGCGGGGGATGTCATGTTCGCCGCCACCGGCGTTACCGACGGAGACTATCTCCAGGGAGTGCACTTTTTTCCCGGCGGCGCAACGACTCAAAGCGTTGTGATGCGTTCCAAAACTCGCACCATCCGCCTGATCAACGCCACGCACTATTTCGACCACAAGCCGAATTACTAGCCCGCGCCCGATTGTAGTCCATTTCAAGTGGCTCAAAAGACGAGAAGGAAGATAAGCTGGGCTAAAATCCTGGTCTTTCTTGTGCTCGTTCCTGTTCTCGCCTGGGCCGTGGCATTGGTTCTTTGGTTTTCCTCGATCGCGACGCACAAAAAAGACCCGAAAGTCTCACCGAAGCCGGCTGGGAAAGTTGATCCATCGCTGGCCGAAAAGCCAGCCGGGGAAAAGATCCGGGAAGAGGAGCGAAGAAGACTGGAAGCCATTCTTAAAGAAAAAACGCGCTGACCTATTCGGCGGACAGGCCCGCCTGGGCCCTATACTCCTTAAAGACGCTCTCTAGCGTATCGAAATCGGCGAGCGCGCGGAGCGAGGCAAAGGTTGGGAAAATCATTGGAAGTTGTTGGTGTTCGAACAGCTGCAGAGCCCGATCCGGACTAAGCCATAGGCTGTGCGCGACCTCGCTCGAGCTCCGCAGCGGGCGCTGGGCTTGCGGCAGAGCCGCGAGAAAAAAACGCGTATCAAAACGCGGAGCGAACTCGGCCGGAGTTTGCCAATGAGAAAAGTAGACGAGACTACTAGCATTGCAGTATAGTCCTTCCCGCTCTAGCAAAGACGCGAAGCTCGTGGATTTCCTCGCCAAGGCAGCGTGTGTCTCGGCGAGCCGCCCTGCCTCGACAGGCTCGTTGGATGCGTTGATGGCCAGCAGAACTCCCGCCTCCTCAAACAGCTCTCTGATCGCCGCCGTCCAATAACCACATGCCTCTGCCGCGCTGAAATCGGTGCCCACGATGCGGCGAGCGGCGCTTGCAGATAGGCCGCGGCAGCGTTGGAGCAGGGCCGGCGAACAATCCTCTTGGCGCACCTTTCCGCCGGGAAAGCAGTACATGCCGCCGAGGAAGGCCATCGCCTCCGGACGCCGGGTGAGAAGCACCTCGAACCCTTTCGGCTCGGCGCGACGCAGTAAGACGACTGTCGAGGCGGACTGGGGTTTGCGCTCTACGGTCATCGAACCGCTAATGCAACCGCATCGCCGAATGAATTTCGGCAAGGCGGGCCGGGACAAAAGAAGGTTTTAAACTGGCGGTCCGCGCGCGAATAGAGAGTGAGAATGGACGACACGGTACCGGAAATGCCGGCGTGGACGCAAATCGCGTCTTTCGGGTCCTCGGCCCCGGTACCGACTGTGTGGTCGGCCAAAACTGAGGCAAAGGCCCGAGGCAACTCGGAAGGGCCGGGGAATTCTGACCGCAGCGTGTCGCCGAGCTGAGCAAAGCGGTGGTAGGCCCGGCTCACTTTTTCAGATTGGGTGTTAAAGTCGCCCGTGTTGCTCAATACATGAAGTCCTTCGCTAAGCCGTACCGCGGCAACTCCCTCGCCGGTGTCTGATGCAACCCACGCCTGCTCCAGGTCGGCGAAAAGCACTGTGAAGGGTTGATATCGGTCTTTGTGGCTTTGGACGAAGGCACTGGCTTCCGCGGCGGTTCTCAAGCCAAGCAAGTCCAGACAAAGCAGGCCCCGGGAACGGCTGGGCGCAGGCGGCGCCTCTTTGCCACGTGGCCGGCGATTCAAAATCCCCGCAACAAGTCCGTGTTGGTTGACTCCAAACCAGGTGCCACCGGCCAGTAGATCTTTCCCGGCAAACACGGCCGGCCGGGTCGGCCACAAATGAGGCGCGACCGATGGCCGGTCGTAATGTTCATCCCGGTTGGCTGCCACGATCAGCGGGTGGCTATCAAAAACCCGAAAATAGAGCGCCAGCGTGCACACAGATACGGTTTATAGAAAGCGAACAGATTCTGCAATGCGCATACAATCCGTTTGCGGGAAACCTTGTTTGTCGCGCGGAAGCAATTATGTTAGCTTCGAAAACTAGAAGGGACGCCTATGTTTCGATCGGTCGATGACGTCATCACGGGTCTAGGGGAGCAAAAATACATCTGCAATAAGAATGTCGCCACCGTAGTTTACCTCGGCACGGCGCTTAAAAAACCCATTCTTGTCGAGGGGCCGGCCGGGGTTGGGAAAACCGAGCTGGGAAAAGTTTTGGCCGGCGCCCTGGGAATGGGTCTCATCAGGCTGCAATGCTACGAAGGCTTGGACGAAGCCAAGGCGCTTTACGAATGGGAATACGCCAAACAACTTCTTTATACCCAGATTCTAAAAGACAAAATAGGCGAAATTTTACAAGGTGCCGACACGTTGCAAGACGCCGTCGAATGCATCGCCAAGCAGGACGGCGTGTTTTTTTCTGACCGGTTCCTGCTGCCGCGCCCCCTGTTACAGGCCCTGTTGGCCGATAAGCCGTCCGTGCTGTTGATCGACGAAGTGGACAAATCGGACGCGGAATTCGAGGCTTTTTTGCTCGAAGTCCTCAGTGATTTTCAAATTTCGGTTCCCGAAATCGGAACCCTGAAAGCGAAGCATATCCCCAGCGTGGTGCTAACGAGCAACAATAGCCGCGAAATGTCCGACGCCCTCAAGCGGCGTTGTCTCCATCTCTATTTGGATTTTCCTGATCCGCAGCGGGAACTGGAAATCATCAAGCTAAAAGTACCGGGAGTCGGCGACCAGCTGGCCCAGGACGTGGTTCAGCTGCTGCACCGCGTGCGCAAGCTCGATCTCAAGAAAACGCCAAGCATCAGCGAAACGCTCGATTGGGTCAAGGCACTGACCCTCCTCAATCTGAAGCAGCTCGACAACGATCTCGTCGATCAGACCCTTTCAACGCTGATGAAATACGAGGCGGATATCCGCAAAGCCCATCAGGAGCTCAAAGCCTATCTTGCCGAACGCAAGGGCCGGCAGGCCGCATCGGGTCTTAGCGATAAAGACCATCTGCACTGAAGTCTCGTTGGTCCGTTGCAAGGATGGAAGACCGGATCGTAGAGTTTGCGAACGTCTTGCGCCGGAACGGCGTCCGGGTGTCGCTTTCCGAAAACATGGACGCGTTCCGGGCGCTCCGGCTCGTCGGTCTCCAAGACCCGCTGATGTTTCGCCATGCGCTCAGAACGACGCTGATCAAGCGCGCTATCGATCTCAAGCCTTTTGAAGAGCTCTTTGATTTTTTCTTTTTCGGCATCGGCCAGGCGATGGACGCCCTCGATCGCCGCATGATGCAGGAGCTGGGCCTGACCCCGCAGCAGTTCCAGCAGATGTTGGAGCAGATCCAAAAATGGCTCAAGGAAATGGAGGGGGAGCTGTCGGAGTTCACAACGGCTCTTCTGAACGGCAACCGGGGGGAACTCGAGCGGCTGCTTCGAGCGGCGGCGGTTCAGGAAGCCGCGGACGGTTCGTACGAGAGCTTCCGCTTTACCCCCTACACGCGGATGGCGGCACGACTTCAGCTGGATCGAGTTCAGTCCGAGGTCGAGCGCTTTAAGGCCATGCTCCAGTCGCTCGCGCAGGGCGGCGAAGGCGTCGAGACCGTGCTGCGCTATCTCGATGAACGGCTGCGCGATCTCAACCGGTTGCTCCGAGAAATAATCCAGCAAGAGCAGAGAAAACGCGGCTTGGAACCGTCGGATCGCGCGTCTCGCGGGAGCTTCGCTGACAAGAGTTTTGCGTTTTACACGGAGGATGACATACGGCGCATGAACGAGGCCGTCGTCCGCCTCGCTCGTCGCTTGAAAGACCGCCTGTCGGTGCGGCGCAAGAAGGCTCTGCGAGGGCGGTTTAACGTGAAAGCGACGCTGCGCAAAAATCTGCAGCACGGCGGCGTTCCGTTTCACGTCGAACTCGACCGCAGGAAAAAAACCAAACCTCAGGTGATCCTGTTGTGCGATATCTCGGATTCTGTGTTGAACGCTTCTCGCTTCATGTTACAATTCGTTTACTCTGTGCAGGATCTCTACGCCAAGGTGCGGAGTTTTGTCTTCGTCAGTGAGATCGGCGAGGTCACAAAATTATTTGAAGAGCACGAGATTCATCAAGCGGTCGAAAGCGCGCTCAAAGGAGACGTCGTTGATGTCTTTTCGCATTCCAATTTCGGCCGGGCCTTTGAACTCTTCTACAAGAACTATTTCGCGGCCGTAAACGGCAAGACTACGGTCTTGATCATCGGCGACGGGCGCAACAACTACAACCGGCCGAACGAATGGGTGCTGAGGGAAATCCAACAAAAGGCGAAGCAACTGATCTGGTTGAATCCCGAGAGTCGGATGACCTGGGGCGTGGGAGACAGTGAAATGCCGCGCTATCTCTCTTACTGCGACGTCGCCGAAGAATGCCGCAATATCAATCAGCTTTACAAGATCGTCGATTTGATCGTGCCATGAGGAAGTTCTACCTCCAGACCTACGGCTGCCAGATGAATCAAGCGGATTCCGCGCGCATCGCTCGCGTGCTGGAGCGTGGGGATTATGTTTCGACCGATCGGCCCGAAGCGGCGGATTTGATCCTGTTGAATACGTGCAGCGTTCGCGACAGAGCGGAGCAAAAAGTCTATAGCGCGCTGGGGAGCTGGAAGGAATTCAAAGAACGGCGGGAAGAGGTGATTATCGGAGTGGGCGGTTGTGTGGCGCAGCAGGAAGGGGAAAGGCTTCTCAAACGCGTACCTCATCTCGATCTTGTTTTCGGCACCCACAACATCCACAGGCTTCCGGAAATGCTGGACCAGGTTCAGGCGGCGCGGGCGCGCCCCGTGGAGATCGCCTTTTATCGCGATCCTTCTTACATGGAAGATCCGGCCGGGAGCCTTCGGGTGCGCGGCGCCAAGGCCTTTGTGACGATCATGCAAGGATGCAACAAGGTCTGCAGTTTTTGCGTCGTGCCCCATGTTCGGGGACGGGAAATCAGCCGCCCGAGCACAAAGATCTTGTCGGAGGTCGAATCGTTGGTTCAGCGGGGCGTTAAAGAGGTGATGTTGCTCGGTCAAAATGTCAACTCGTACGGCAAGACCGCGCCGGGAGAGATCCCGTTTGCCGAGCTTCTGGCTCGCCTCGACGCCATCGATGGCCTCGAGCGGATTCGTTTCACGACCTCCCATCCTCAGGATTTGTCTCGGGAGTTGGTGGAGGCGTTCGCCCGTCTCGAGAAACTTTGCGAGCACCTGCATCTGCCGGTGCAATCGGGCTCCGACAGCGTTCTTGCCAGGATGCGTCGCGGTTACTCTCGACGCGAATACCTGGATCGCATTGATCGACTGAAAACACGTTGTCCGGAAGTCGCTCTGAGCACCGACATCATCGTCGGATTTCCCCGCGAAACCGAGGAAGAGTTTGATCAAACTCTAGAAATACTACGGCAAGTGGAGTATGATGAGATCTTCTCGTTTATGTATTCGCCGCGACCGCAAACCGTCTCGGCCAAACTGTTTGACGATGACATCTCCGACGCGGTAAAAAAAGAGCGTCTGATGAGAGTGCAGGGCTTGCAACAAGGTGTTTCGCTGAGAAAAAATAGGGAGAAAATAGGCTCTGTGGAAGAAATATTGGTGGAGGGAGCGTCGAAGCTGAAGAACGGGCAGATCATGGGCCGCACGCGGGCCAACCGAATCGTCAACTTCAAAGGCCCGGCCACTTTGACGGGGACCTTGATTCCCGTGCGCATCACAGGGGCGACCGCGACCTCCTTGTTGGGAGAGATAGTCACAGAACCGCGGCTGCCGGATTTCAAGTCAGAAGGGGAAATGGCATGACCAAAAGGGAAGATACGATTCAAATGTCCGTCGGTGGGTTGACGCTCGACCCGGTGACTAAAACACCCATCGTGATTCTTAAGGACACCGATAACAAGCTCAATCTTCCGATTTGGATCGGTCTGCTCGAAGCAACGGCCATGGCAACGGAAATCGAAGGCATCAAAATGGCCCGGCCAATGACTCACGATCTATTAAAGAATATTCTCGGCGAAGTGGGTTGCTCGGTGGAATCGGTCGAGATTACCGAGCTGAAGGAAAATACCTATTACGCGCTGGTCTGTTTAAACATCGCGGGACGCCAACTCCTGATCGATTCGCGTCCGAGCGACGCCATTGCCCTGGCTCTGCGGACCAAGAGCCCGATTTATGTCGCCAAGACCGTGCTCGAGGCCTCGAGCGTGCTGCAGCAAACCGAAGAGGGAAAAGAGGCCGCGGTGGAGAATGTTTCCAACGTGTCCAAGGAAAAATGGGCCGAGATTCTAGAAAAAATGTCGCCGGAAGACTTCAAGTACAAGCAGTAATTTTTCCCCTGTTTCTTGTTCGGGTCTCCGCCGCCGACCGGCCAAGGCCCGACAACATCTCCCATGCCTACCGCCAGCAGAAGATTGACGCGCAAAGAGCTGCGCCAGCCGGACTGGTTTCATAGAGCCACGGAGGCCGCTCTAGAGAGTTATCAAAAGAATCGCCCGTTGGCTTTACTGGCGGTAGCGACGTTAATCGCTATTCTCCTCGGCTTCTGGGGCTTTCAAATGTTCAAACAAAGTCAGGAGACCGCCGCCGCGCGGGATTTCGCGCAGGCCATGAATTTATATCAAGGTGGAAAATACAAAGAAGCCATCGGCGCTTTCGAAAAGGTTCAAAGTTATCGTTGGTCAAGGTACGCCAATTTTGCACATCTTTACGAAGCCAATGGCTATCTGGAATTGAACGATCTCGAAAAAGCGGCCAATGCGGCGCAGCGGTTCGTCGTAGGAACGAAAGAAGACACGCTGATGCGACAAATGGGTCTCTTCACACTGGGCAACATCGAAGAGCGGCGGGATCGGTGCAAGGAAGCCATACAACACTATGCTGCCGCCGAAAGGATAAACGCGCCCCTCCGTGATATAGCGCTCCTCGGGAAAGCGCGCTGTTCGGAAAAAACAGGCAACCTGCCGGACACTATTGCCGCCTATAAGGAGTACCTGAAAGGACAACCCAATTCGCCGGTCACGCTGCGGGTTGCCGAGTTGGAATCAAAACTGGCCGGACAGACCGGCGCAAAATAAACCTCGTCTTTTTATCGGGCCCGTTTCGCGTGTTCCCAGGAAACCAAGTTTTCGGCCCGCCCGAGCTTATCTGACCCAGTCTCTCGCCATTAACTAAGCTAGTTCGGGGCCGTTCGCGGCACGCTCGGGTGACGTAAAATCAGTTTTCGGTTTCGAGCCAATGAGTCTGATAAGGCATATTATGTAAACTTTCGTATATAGCCCGGCCGCCACAGCAGAAGGTTCCTCCTGCTTTGAGGCCCTGTCATTCCTCCCCTTTTCCGTTTGTCCGGGAGACTAATTTAGAAGTAGCGCCAGAGCCACCACTTCTCAAAGCCGATCTTCGCCCAGTAGATCAGTCGCGACGGTCCCCAAGTCCGCGGCTGAGTGGTGCCAAATGGCGGCCACCCGGTTGGGTAAACCGTTCGGTTCGCGGCGGCGCGCCCCGCGCCGTAAGCCAGCAGTCATATGGTGTGCAACCGGAGATCGATCGGTTTGCCTTTGCCAGTGATCGCCACTGCCAGATTGTGGGCTAGGAAATCTGCTTCTTGGTGGGCGACGCCGCCGGCTTTCGATGCCGGCATATCAGCGCAATCGCCGATGGCGTAAACGTTGTCCCATTTGGTTTCCAACGTGTCATAGTCCACCCGAATACCCCCCTCGGCCTCCGCCAACCCGCAGTCGAGGAGAACTTGCGCCGGCCTGTGCGGCGGCACCATAACCAGGAGATCGTAAGGTATCTTGTAGTTATAGAGGCCCTGAACTTCTTTTTTTTCCGGATCAATGGATCGAACGACGAACTCGTAGTTTTGTCGTATGTTGCGTCGTTTGCTTTCGGCATCCATCCACACCACCGGATCATGGGCTTCCCCGACGGGCTCAGGATCTCGAGTAAAATATTCAATCTCGACCTGTGCTCGAATACCCCGTTGCCGGAAATAGCCATCCAGCATCCACTGCGCCTCATAGGGCGCCGGCGGGCATCGGTAAGGGCCCACCGGCAGGCCCACCACAATCCGCCCGCCTTGAAACGAAGATAATCTGTCTCGCAGCCGCACTGCCGTTTCCAGTTCCCATGGATGAAGCGACGCTTCGCGAAAACCGGGGATCAAATCGGGCCGTGTCTGCAGCCCTAGCGAAACGATGAGATAATCGTAACGGACTGCCTCCTTTTCGAGCGTGACTTCCTGCCGCTTTGGGTCGATACCCGTTATTTCGGACTGGATGATTTTAACGTTGCGCTTTTCAAGATTCCGCAGCTTGCGGCTGATCTCCCAGGGTTGGCGCTCACCCACCATTATAAAGAGAAAAGCAGGCATAAAAACGTGCTCCGGCCGACGGTCAATGAGAATAACCTCATGCTGTGCGCCAAGCCTTCGGCCAAGATGGCTCGCGGCGACTACACCGCCGCAGCCGCCGCCCAAAATCACAATGCGCTTGCGTCCGTTCAATGCCGCCATCTCAGAATAGTGAGATCCTATTGGCTTTTGGCCGCAGCGCGTTGGCGGGATCGACCGGCCAGACCACGAAGATTTCGCAAACGTTGGTTGCGCCACATATGCTGCTCGATTTTGCCCTCTGGGGTGAGCTCGCTGCCAAAACGAGAGGTGGTTCTAAGGAACCATATAAGCCATCGGTCAGAGAGGTCTTTGAGCCATTCCATCGTTTTAATCCTTCCGCTGGGGACGAATGACTCGCCCGCGGGGCATGATTTTCCGGTTCGCGTCGAGCTAACGGAGAAACGTGTCTTCCTGAGCGAGAGTGTTTGCCGCGTCCAAGAGGGCTTGCGGGCTTGGCGGCGCCTCACCCAGGAGTCCCACCTGGCGCAAAAATTGCCCGATCTGCGCGTGATCTCGGGGGCTCACGGGAGCGTACGGCCGCGATGGCGTACCGATGTCGACGCCGAAATGCTTCATCGCCGATTTCATAACAGGCGGCAAACCATAGGCCGCCCATTTGCCTGGAAACAACGCATAGCAGCGTGCCCAAAATCTTGCGCTCTCCAGATTTCCCTCCCTGAACGCGCGAACGATTTGGGCGCCGATCCGAGTGCCCGGCGGTGGCATGGTCGCGCCCGAGCCGCCCAACATCAACGTGACCAACAACGGCTGCATGGTGGTGAAATAGTGTCCGCGTCCGGCGAGCTCGATTTGTTCTATCAATCTCGATATTTTGGTAATGTCCCGCGAGCTTTCCTTGAAGTATCGAATGTTATCGATCTCGCTGATTTTTACAAACGCATCCTGCGGCGGATCAGCACCCGGGCCCGGGTTGTGATAACAGACAACCGGCAGAGGGCTGGCAGAGGCGACCTGTGTATAGAACTCCATCAGCTCTGCAATCGTCGGCTGACCGCCCCACGGCCGAAGCGGCATCAAAACCTGGACGAGATCCCCACCGACCTTTGCCGCATACTCCGCCAGCTCGACGACTTCTCGTGGCGACGGGCTCGACGCGCCGAGGATTACGGGACGGCGCTTATCGACCAACTCGGTGGCGACCCGCAGTAGTTCCATCCTGTCCTCGCGGCGCAACATCGTGTACTCCGCCGCTTCGACCGCCGCGATAGAAATCGCGTCGCAATCGGCGACCAGGAAATCGATTTCTTTTTCAAGCGCTCTATAATTGACGCGCTCATCCTCACCGAATGGCGTGAGACACGCGCCAATAATTCCCTTGATGGGCTTTGTGAGCGCCATATTAGTGCAATACCTCCGCGACGATTCGCGCGTGGCCGGCGTCACTTCCTTTGACTCGCAGGGGGAACGCCAGAATGCGGGTCGTTTTGCCGACGATGCTTCCAAGATTGGCCACATTTTCAGCGATCAAGACATTGTTTCCGAGCAACGTTCTGTGAACCGGAAAGTCGAACCCCTTCGGGCGCAACGGCGTCGGCAGGTCGACCGTTATACAATCGATGCCGAACATCTTAATGCCTTTTTTGACTATCCATTCAGCCGCGTTCACCGAGAGATACGGGTGCAAGTTATAGTCCGGTGTATCGAATTTTTCATCCCAGCCCGTGTAGAGCATAAGAATATCACCGCGATTGAC
>DASTOD010000753.1:0-7169 GCA_035762645.1 Binatia bacterium
GCCAACAGAGTAGCGCGCTCATTCAGATCGCTCAGGCCTACCAGGCTCTCGGACAGTATAGGGACGCCTTACAAAAGCTCGATTCGGCTCTAGCACTCGCTGAAAAGTCGAACAATAGGACGCAGATGGCTGTTGCGTCGGCGACCTTGGGCAACATCTATATTGCCACCGGCCCTCCGGACAGGGCTCAAAAATACCTCGATGACGGCCTACGGATTGCACGAGAACTGAAGAATCAGGATCTTTCGGCAATGATCCTGAACAATATGGGGAATCTTCTAACCCAACAAAAAAAATATCCTGAAGCTCTCGCCGCCTACAAGGAAAGTGTATCTCTCGCATCGGCGGGCGATAACCGACCATTGGTCGCGACAGCGCTGATCAATGCGGCAACCGCGTCGACAAATATCAAGCAACACAACGAGGCTAAAGCATTGCTCGACAAGGCGCTGGATCAGATTCGCGCCTTGGAGCCATTGCATGACAAGGCCGTTGGGTTGGTCAACATCGGTTTGGCCTATTCCGATCTGCGCTCAAATCTGACCGGCGCCAAAGATTCTCTCTCACTCCTTGCGCATCAAGCCTTTAGTGAAGCGGGCACAACGGCCGAGAGCATCGGAGATCGGCGCACGTCCTCGTTTGCTTGGGGACACCTAGGCGGCCTATACGAAGAAGAACACAGGTACCAAGAGGCTTTGCAGTTGACCCGCAGAGCGACCTTTGCAGCGCAGCAACTCAATGCGCCTGAATCGCTTTATCGTTGGGAATGGCAAACGGGACGTCTGCTAAAGAAAATGGGGAACATTGACGACGCGATTGGATCCTACCGGCGCGCCGTTCGCACGCTCCAGTCGATTCGCCCCGAGCTGTCGGTCAGCTATGGAACTCCCCCAATCTCGTTCCGCGAGGCGATGGGTCCGGTATACTTTCAGCTCGTGGATCTGCTGCTGCAACGCGGAGCGTCGTTGCAGGACCCCAGTCAGGTTGGGCCATACCTGGTCGAAGCGCGCGAGACTGTCGAATTGTTCAAAGCCGCCGAGTTGCGCGATTACTTCCGTGACGATTGTGTCGACACGGCTCTATCGAAAGTCACCCAGCTCGACGTCGTCGCCCAAACTGCGGTTGTCATCTATCCGATTCTCCTGGCGGATCGAACCGAATTGCTGGTTAGCCTGCCGAACGGCCTCAAGCGAGTTTTGGTCCCCGTATCTGCAGAGACTCTCACGCAAGAAGTGCGACAGCTCCGGCGCAGGCTGGAAAAACGCACAACGCGAGAATATCTTCCGCACGCCCAGAAGCTGTACGATTGGCTGATCCGTCCCCTGGAGCCGGACTTATCAGCTTCTCCCATCGATACTCTAGTGTTCGTTCCGGACGGAGCGCTCCGGACCATTCCGATGGCAGCCCTGCACGACGGCAAGCAGTTTCTGGTAGCGAAATACGCCATAGGGATAACCCCCAGCCTAAATCTTACTGATCCACGCCCGATCAGACGGGATAACATGAATGTTCTAGCCGTTGGCGTGACGGAGGCTGTGCAGGGTTTTCCCGCGTTGCCCAATGTCTCAGGGGAGCTTAAAGCCCTCCACACGCTCTTCGGAAGCACAAACCTTGTGGACCGTGAGTTTCTCGCCTCGGATCTGGAAAAGAGATTGAAGGATGAACACTTCACGATTGTCCATGTTGCCTCGCACGGAGAGTTCGGAAACGAAGTCGATAAAACTTTCATCCTTACATTTGATGAAAAAATATCGTTGGACCGCCTCAATGAAATGGTGGGAGTCTTCAGGTTTCGTGATGATCCCCTGGAGCTACTTACCTTGAGCGCCTGCGACACCGCCGCTGGAGATGACCGGGCCGCGTTGGGCCTTGCGGGTATGGCAATTAAGGCAGGGGCCAGAAGTGCGCTCGCCACGCTGTGGAATATTAACGATGAAGCATCCCTGGAGCTGGTCGTGGACTTTTACCGTGAGCTAAAGGAGCCGTCGATCTCAAGGGCGATCGCTCTCCAGCGTGCACAGAAAAAGATGCTCAGCAATCCGCGCTACGAACACCCGGGCTTCTGGTCTCCCTTCTTGTTGATTAATAACTGGCTATAACTCGGCTTTTCCGCCGTGACGTCAGTGGCCAATTTTTTCAGATCACCGCCGGCCGCCGCCGTCGTGATCGGTTTGTTGCTTTCTCTGGCGATCCTGGGTCTTCGGGGTCTCGGTATCCTCGAAACCCTGGAGCTTACGGCTTACGACCTGTGCATCAGGTTTCGTCCCGATGTCTCCGGCCCGGATCCCCGTATTGTCCTCGTTACGGTCACAGAGGACGATATTCGAAAGCAGGGTCGCTGGCCGTTAGCCGACGATGTTCTTGCCCAGGCGTTAGAGATCCTCAGCCAGTCTCATCCGCGCGCCATCGGCGTGGACATCTATCGGGACATTCCAGTCCCGCCAGGACACGAGAGACTCAACGCGATATTGACCAAAAATCCCCGCATCATCGTAACAACGAAATTTGCCGATGATCCGGCGAACGTCATACCTCCTCCCCCCGTACTAAAGGACACCGAGCAGGTTGGCTTCAATGATGTTCCTATCGATCCAGACGGGATCGTCCGTCGCGGTTTACTCATCATGGATGACGGCAAACAAACGCTTTATTCCTTTTCTTTGCGCCAGGCGCTGCTTTACTTGCAAGCGGAAGGCATTTCGCCTCAACCCGATCCATCGAATCCGGAATACTTACGGCTCGGTCAGACGACGTTTCGTCCATTTGAAAGCAACGATGGGGCATATGTTCGGGCCGATGCAGCGGGGTACCAGCTCTTACTCGACTTCAAAGGTTTCGGGGCGCCTCTTCGATCGTTTACCCTGACCGCTCTCCTTTCCGGAGAGATCGATCCCGTGATTATAAAGGACCGAGTTGTACTCATAGGCGTCAACACAGAGAGCGTCAAAGATTTCTTTTATACGCCGCACAGCCGAGGTTTGCAGGGACAACCCATCTCAGGGGTGGCACTTCATGCTCAGATTGTAAGCCAGTTTCTGAGATCGGCTCTTGAAGCTACCACTCAAGTCGCGACCCCAACGGACACCGTAGAGGCGGGGTGGATCATATTGTGGGGTGTCATGGGAGGTGCCTTGGGCCTCTGGGTGCGCTCGCCTTGGCGGTTTTTTTGGTCAGGTGGGAGTGGTCTTTTGATCCTGGCGTTTGGCGCCTACTTCGCGTTTTTGGGCGGATGGTGGATTCCTTCAGTACCTCCTGGGGCTGCGTGGCTCGGCTCTGCGGCCCTCGTCACGACCTATATGTTAAACCAGGAAAAGAAAGAACGGGCGCTCCTCATGCAGTTGTTCTCGCGGCATGTGGCGCCCGAAGTTGCGGAGAGTATCTGGCAGCAGCGGGATCAGTTTATGGACGGGGGGCGGCCCCGGTCACAAAAATCTACGGTCACGGTGCTCTTTACAGATCTGAGAGGTTTTACTTCCGTGTCGGAAAAAATGGATCCTCAGGCGCTGCTTGACTGGCTAAACGTCTATATGGAAGCCATGGCTCAGTTGGTCATGGAACACGGAGGCGTTGTGGACAACTACATCGGCGACTCAATCAAGGCCGATTTCGGTGTGCCATTGCCTCGAACCGGCGAAGCGGAAATTAGCCGGGATGCGGTTTCTGCAGTTAACTGCGCTTTAGCAATGGAAAGAGAGTTAAAACGTCTCAACGCGGTTTGGCAGCAGCAAAACCTTCCGACGGTGGAGATGCGAGTCGGGATTTTCACTGGACCCGTAGTCGCCGGCAGTCTAGGAAGCGCGCAACGATTGAAGTATACGACCGTGGGTGATACGGTCAACATCGCTTCGAGACTTGAAAGTTTCGATAAGGACCTGGTCGACCGCGATCTGGCAGATAGCCCGTGCCGTATCCTCATTGGTGAAACTACACTCCAATATCTCGATCATCAGTTCTTAACGAAACGGGTCGGCGAGGCGAACTTAAAAGGCAAAGATGAAAAGGTGACGATCTACCGCGTGATCGGTCGAACGGAGAATGGATGACATCAGTGAACGCCGGTAACGAAGTTGACAGCACGGGAACATGGTTGACACATCCGGCTACCGGGGATTATACATGTGACGTTCAGTAAGAAGGTTTGCGGCCAAAGCTCTGCGCAATAAGAACTTAAGAGATTCTAAGCAGCAGAGCGCAATCGCGGTTTGTCACAAAAAATTCTGACCGTTGCGCATCGATGGGTGTATACAATTGGATTCACGTTCGGAACTGACTCAGAGAGGTTCAGGAGTAAAATTCTCGTTAAATTCACAACTTGGTGAGCAAGAATGTCCATGCTATTGATGGCATCACGATTGCGTATTTCGTTGGTTAAAGAATTTCCGTCAGGTTGAGGGAGGGTAGGAAAATGAGGCACATGAAGGCAGTCGTTGGAGTTTGTGTTGGCTTGCTGATTTTGGGGGGACCGTTATCGTTTTCAGTGACGGACGCGGCGGATGCTCCCGTTTATAAACCGCCGAAGCGTGGTGCTCCAGGAGGCCGGGTTGGCGGTGGGACACGCGGAACACAGCGTGATGTTTTTGTTCTCTCTGTCCTCGCGCCGGATCACAGCGGCTTTACCACGAGCGAACAGCCCTCTCTCTACTGGTTCATTTCGGCCCCGACTTCGCTTCCGGTGGAGCTTACAGTGATGGATCCCCAGGGTGTTAAACCCATCCTGGAAACACGCCTTTCTTCTCCGGTCAAACCGGGCGTACAGCAGGTTCGTCTCGCTGACTACAATGTTCGGCTAGAACCGGGCGCCGCGTATCGGTGGTTCGTCGCGGTTGTTCCAGACGCTGATCGCCGCTCCAAGGACATATTGGCCGGTGGCGCCATTGAGCGCGTCGAGACACCGGACGAGCTCAAGGCGAAACTCGCTCAGTCAGCGAAGAAAGACATGCCTTTCGTCTATGCGGAAGCTGGGATCTGGTACGATGCGCTGAGAGCGATGACCGAGTTGATTGACGCCGCGCCGCAGGATCAGGAGCTACGGAAACAGCGCGCTGCGATGTTGGCCCAGGTGGGTTTGCCGACAATCAGTGAGTGATCATTAGTCAAGCAGTGGCTGCGACGCCAGGCGCTAGCCACTGCTTCTTTCCCCGCCATCGCCGTCTCCAGCCTCTAGAAAAATCCCAGAACAAATTGTAAATGGATCCCGCTGTCTTGTAGCGGGCCGCCCGGTTTGTCAACTTTCCTCAAGCGATGCCCCCAATAAAACTCGAACTGAGGCCTAATCGGAACCGGCCATAAGGTCGTGAGAGCCCACCTTACGCCGACGCCAACGCTGGAAATGTCTTGAGGCGGAGGAGTCTTCCGTTCTCGGTTCCAGCCCCGTCCGAAATCGACAAACGGGGCCAGCTCGAGGTAATCGGCCCAGACGACATCTCTAATCAAGGGAACTCGAGTCTCGAACGAAGTTATGATCGCTCTGTCTCTCAGCAGCGTGTTTTCTCGGTATCCCCTGACGCTATATCGACCCCCTACAGAAATCTGTTCGAGAGAAAGAAGGCCATCATCGGAGAGCTGGACATCGGTCCGAAAGATCGAGTAGGCATCCAGGATGCCGAGTCGGCGGACCCACTGAAATTGTCCTAGCCAGGCAAAGAATCTGCCATCCGGAACGCTGCCGTCATTGCTGGTTGCGCCTAGCGCATTTATTCCGAAAGAAAAGCGGGACCGGGCGGCAATAACCTGATTTGGCGTGCGGTGCACCCACTCCTGCAGCGCCCGCAGGGCTGTGACCACCGACCGACCGTTTCGGGCGCCGGGCTCGAAGGAGAACCGCTCGCCTAGCAAAGAGGTCTCGTGCGAAAGCCTCTCGCCTATGAACTCAAGAGCAACTCCACTGTTCACGGTTCGATAGATCGGCTGTCTTAGCGAGATGGTATAAACATCCGATCTGCTATCGAGGTCCAGGTCCTCGAAAGGCTGTTCCACGACGTTGAATGTGTTCAAGCGGTATTGGTAACTCAGAGTCGTATCATAGGCGGTGAACGGGAACGAATATTTGAAATCGAGCAGCGGATCCAACCCTCTCGATCTGCCATACTGCCCTGTCAGTACATCACCGTTGCCAGTGAGGTTTTGATGCTCCATGATGATGAGGCCCCGGTGTTCTCCGACGGATGGCGACTGGTAGTTGTTGTAAATAAAAGAGAGTTTGTAAGGCGTTGTCTCCTCGACACGCACATCCAGAATGCCTTCTCCGCGTCTGAGCCCCGGCCTAAGCTCCGCATTGAGCCGCTGGATACGGCGGTACGGGTCTAGCGGGTCTTCGAGCAAGAGTTGCAGCCGGCGCTGCAACTGAAGCAGGTTGAGAGGAGGGCCGGCGTCGAGGTTAAATCGTTTTTGAAAATAGCTGGAGCGAAACCATTGATTCCCGTGCACCTCAACGGCCGTCAATTGCCCTTCGATGATCTGATAAGTGATCACGCCCTCGGTTACTTTCTGATCCGGCAGAATCGCCCCTGAGTTGACGTAGCCGTTGTTAACGTAAAGCAGCGTCAATGCGACGCGAAGGGCCTCGAGGTCTTCAGAGGAGAGTTCCCGATTCACATAGGGAGCAGTGACCTTGGCGATTTCTTCAGGCGAAAAGACCGTGCTGCCCGTTACGTTAATCTCTCGTACGAAGACTCGTATCGCCGGAATCGTCTCGGGCTCGGGGACGAGGGGAGGCGGAGGAAGCAGCGTTCCCGGCGGAGGTGTCGGTTCCTGAAACTCTTTGGGTAGCGGCGGAGGCTCTCCGGTGCGTCCGGTTGGATCTATGGGAGTAGGAGTTGCGGCAAAGATAACCGGAGCGCTCGCCAGGACAAAAAAAGCTAGGAAGGATGCATGAAGAGATGGCCCGAGCACTTGTTTACCCCATCTGAACTATGGCTATACCTGCCGAAGGACCAAGCGAATGTCGGTAATCCATAGCCCAATAGAGATGAAGATGTCAAAAGCTTTCGCCGTGGGGTTAAGGGTAGGCACTAATTCACTGAGGCTCCACCGCTAGGCGAACTAGTGCGCTGTCTCGGAAATTCATTGACGCAAAACTGAGCCCGGGGTTCGTCATTCCCCCGGTCCGTCATTCCCGAACGCTTCTATCGGGAATCCATTATCCCCACAAACGCCGGGATTGTGTCCTA
>DASTOD010000754.1:0-38177 GCA_035762645.1 Binatia bacterium
TCCAAGGCTCGTACAGGAACTTTTGCTACCACGTTGCTACCGGACTGATCTGAAACCAGCCAAAATGGGATAAAACCAGAATGTCAGGAAGTCGAAAAAGGCTTGAAAAGACTGAACTACAGGAAACTAGATGGAAGCGGATACAACTACGGATCTGGGGGTTGGGGGTTCGAATCCCTCCGGGCGCGCCAGAGTTTTCGATAACCCACGCGCCGCTAGGATCTTCGCTCCTTAAATGAAAACCAGCAGGCGTGGCGACTCGCGCGAGGCCAAGCCGCTACCCGTTACAAGATGAACCATTCGCGGCCTGCTGCGTAGAGTCGCCTGGTGGTACAGGACAAAAGGTCCATCACCAAATAGTCAGGATGCGGCGAGGGAATCACGTCCTAAGGTGGCACTGCGTTGCCCTGGTAGTCTCTATTTGACGACAAAGCCAACACCGCCTATTATTACGCAACGCCTAAAAAGGATGTAGGCGCATGTATATAGGGTTTCTTCTCATTGTGCTAATCGCGATCATGCTCGGCCGCTGGGCGCAGAAAAGGAAGCGGAGGAGCGGGATAGGCTGGGCATTTCTTGGCTTAATTGTCCTTTCAATGGGTCACACCTTTTTGGGGTTTTTTATGGACCCGTTCAGGCACCAACTGGACAGGTTCGTGTTGACCGTTCTTGCCTTAATGGTTTGCATGGCCGGTGGCGCTCTTCTAGGTTTAGTCATCGATATCGTGCCGAAGAAGTTGCGAGTCAAATACCGCGTCTAATCTTGGCATGGGCCTCTTGCTGAACGCACTACCTCCTTCGTATCAAACCGCAGGATCTGTCACGGCGGCCAGGGGATTTGGCTCGTCGGGGCGGATACGTACAAGAACCTGTCGGCCCCTTTCAATCCGTCTTCTGATTGGCAGCGCGATGAAGAGCATAACAACCGGATGTGTTTTCCAGTACGCTTGATAGACCCGCCTAATGGCGTTCCTGCCCGCCACAATCTCGGCAGTGCCGCGGATAACCGGCCCATCTTCGGTCCCGATATAGCAAATGACGCGCGGGTCCCTGCGCATCCGCTTAACTTTGTAGGAATCGCCAGAGGTCAAAAACTCGATACATCCATTGTTGACGGTAAGCCAAACCTGGACTTTGACCAGCTCGCCCGATCTCTTACGCGAGCCAACCCATTGTCTGTAACGCTTGAGGGCGCGCTCCAGCTCCGTCATCGATTTTGCTCGAGAGCACTAAGATCGCTCTATTCCTTCCACAACGCAATGCCACCAAGTAAGCCCACTACATTGGGAACGATTTGAACGCCCGGCGGCAGATCGAGCTTGACCTTCTTACTGTTGCCGCCACCGATATAGAGATGATCGTAGTTAAATACACGATAGAGAGCTTCGATGGCTTCGCCCAGACGTTTGTTCCATTTTTTATTGCCGACTTTCTTGCGTGCGGCGTTGCCCAACCTGCGCCCGTAGTTGTTTCCATCCATCGGATAAAGCGCCACTTCCAGATTGGGAACGAGTGTGCCGTCAACAAACAAGGCGGAGCCAAATCCAGTGCCCAGAGTGATGACAAGTTCAACTCCGCGTCCTGAGATGGCCCCAAAACCGTGCATATCGGCATCATTGGCGATTCGCACGGGCTTGCCCAACTTGGCTTCCAGCTTTTCGGCCAGTCTGAACCCGCACCATTTCTTGTCTAAATTTGAGGACGTCTCGATGATGCCTCTGCGAACCACGCCGGGAAATCCGACAGCAACGCGATCAAATCTTCCTTGCCGCTTGGCCAACAGCTGAATCACTTTCAGCACGGGGCGCGGCGTAGGAGGAGATGGCGTTTTGATCCGACCGCGAACCGTCACAGGTCGCCCCGCCGCATCCAAAACCAACGCCTTGATGCCGCTCGCGCCGATATCTATTACCAGCGTCCGAGGAGTTTGTTTGTCGTGCACGTCTGGACGCCTTTCTGACATAGTTCGGTCTCAACGATATGGAAAGTAGCCAACCGGCTTCAGGGAATGCACGTAAACGGACGCAATAAAGAAGCCAAACCGCACCTTCAGCGAAATGTGAAGTTTCGTTGCACTACGAATGATGCGGCCAATGACTGTTTGGGCCTAACTGCGCGGGACAATGCATTGACCAAGTCCGGCACGTCTCATTTATGCGCCAGTCAACTGACGTGGCGACAATCGGCTCAATCCTGCTACTCCCGCGCGTGCGAGCTGGAACCGAGTGGGAAGCTGTGCCGGAAGCGGCAGGCTAACGTTGCGCGTGAAAGCTTTGTGTCGGAGTCCAGAACACAGACTGATAATCTCCGTTTCCTTTGCGTTTAGCGCACGTTTTTGTACATTTCCAGCCATCCGGGTAATCAGATTCTCTTTGAAATGTTCGCCGAATCGCGGAGAGGCACAGTTGTTGCTGTCGACCTTTCTTTGGGACTGAACTGTCATGGGGAAAACCAAAAAACGAACGGTGCTTATCGTTGAAAACCAGCCCAATTACACCCAGTCGCTGGTCAAACAGATTTTGTTCGCCGGTCTCAACCCAGTTGTTGCCATTACCGGCGAGGGGGGTGTCAAGAAGGCCGTCGAGTGCCATCCCGATCTGATCCTGTTTGAAGCGGAGCTTTCAGACATGGACGGCCTGAGATTCGTTTCAGAGCTCAAGAGATGCCAACAGACCGAACGAATCCCGATCATCGCGATCAGTGCATTTCCACACCTCAAAGATAGATGTCTTCAGGGAGGCTGTAATGACTTCCTGCAAAAGCCGATAAGAATGATCGAACTCATGGCACGCGTTAGGCAATTTTTGCGTCCCGATTCAAATCCCTGACCCATTGGTATCGTCTCTTAGCGGAGCCACAGAGTAGTACCGTAAGGCCGTGCTTGGATTCCAGCGGCCTGCCATCGGTACATTTACCTACTCTACTTGGAAATAATTGGGAACTTGGCCGCCACGGCAAAGGGCATGTTTGCTTAAACCGTTCCAATATAATAAAGATATTAAACAATTACGTGCGTTATATCATGTATGAAATGCGATCCGCAGGACAGCCGCACCGCAGTAAGACAAAAGTAATACGGCGGTTCGAACCATGAAACAAACGGGTGATTACTGTCGACCAAAATTCGGCTTGACTCGCTCTCGCGCATAGTGGAAGAATGGCGCCTCTGACAGGCGGGACCGTGTCGGAAGGCCCGGGGACAGCAAGCACAGTTCTTAACGGCGGCGATGACCGTTTGGGAATGGAGGGTTGCCCGATATGTCGATCATAACCATCTCGCATGCTCCGTATACCGGCGGAAGCGTTATCGCTCAAAAGGTGGCCTCCATGTCGAATTATCGTTCCGTGGACCGGGAGGTGTTGCTCGAGGCGAGCCGCCGCTATGGCATCCCTGAGGCGAAATATTCAGAAGTGTTGGAAGCGGACCGCCATTGGTGGGAGCTATGGCTTGAAAGCCTGCGTCTTTACCGCATAACGCTTCAGGCGGCAATGTGTGAAGTGGCTCAAGGCGGCAAGCTGGTTTACTATGGACGGGCTGGACAAGAGTTATTCCCCGGAATCCCGCATGTCCTCAAGATATTGATTGTGGCGCCCATGGAGTTTCGTATCCAAGAGGTAAAAGCACGCAAAGGTCTGGAAGGGGACAGCGCGCGACACTTTCTGAAGGAGCTTGATCGGGTTCGCAGCCGGCGGCTACGCGCTCTATTCAATATTGATTGGTTGGAGCCTGTCGGCTATGACCTGGTCTTGAACAGTTCCCGCGTGACATCCGACAGCGCGGCGCATCTGATCACGGAGATGGCGCAGCGAAAAGAATTTCAACCGACACCCGAATCCGAGAAGGCATTTCGAGATCTCACCACGACCGCTCGCGTGCAGGCGGCCCTGATAACCTCGCCGAAGACTCGCAATATCATCCTCAATGTTCGGAGCGACAGCGGCAAAGTGACTATCTCCGGCATTCTCGCCGATCCGGACTTGGAGAAGGAGATCGTGCGCATCGCCAAGGGAGTAACAGGAGTAACCGAGATCATAACCGACATTGAGCCCCCGCCGATCGAGTACATGCATCCTTGAGGCGTCTGACGGCGCGCCGCTCGCCAGGCAATCGCGTTCTCGTCAATTTCTTCACTATCTGTTCTGTGGTATCTTGAATACGTGCACAGCGAACAAGTAAGGCCAGGGGACTATCTATGGATGGGGGCCGCGCTGGCGCAAGCGAAAGAAGCTGCGGCCGCCGGCGAGGTGCCGGTCGGCGCCGTTATTGTTTGCGCGGACAGGGTGGTGGGTAACGGTCAAAACCGGAGGGAGGCGCTTCAAAGCCCGGTGGCTCATGCCGAACTCTTGGCGATACAGCAGGCGGCGGATTCTCTGCGGAGTTGGCGATTAAATGAATGCGATATCTACGTCACCCTCGAACCCTGCATCATGTGTGTTGGAGCAATTTTGCAAGCGCGCATGCGCCGGATGGTTTTTGGCTGCCGGGACCCTAAAGCTGGCGCTGTGGAATCTCTATACCGGCTTTGTGACGATCGGCGGCTCAACCACCGGCTGCCGGTTGTCGCAGGAGTTCGCGGCGAGGAGTGCGCGCAGGTTCTCGGAGAGTTCTTTGTCCGGTTGAGAGAAAAAAAGAGAGGCGATCCAAAAACGGAGAGGTGGCCGAGCCCGGTTGAAGGCGCGTGACTCGAAATCACGTTCACCCACAGGGTGACGGGGGTTCAAATCCCTCCCTCTCCGCCAAACTCAGCTGACTTTCAGCTTCCGCTCCGGCATTCAACATTAGGCGGATCGGTGCGCGTAAAAGGTAGCCAAACACCGGATCTTGCCGGTCGGCTCGATCTTCGTTCTCCTGCTCTTCTCGAATCTTCGCGAGTCGCCGACTAAGCCATGTAGCCTTGGGCCAGGCGATTTTCACCTGTGGCAAATCGGTCTCCTTGTATTCCGTTCCAGCATAGCTGCTTTGCAGCAGATATATTTGGAACGGCGTAAGTTTGATCCACCCTGAGCGTAGGGCTTTCATGGTTGTTAGCTGTAGTGCCGCCTGAGTACGTCCAGAGACCAAGCCCCTCGATCATCGAAAACAGCTTCTTTGAAGAGCGTGTCGTAAAACACTTCGATCATTTCTCTGTTGCCGCGGCCGCGGGCGAGAGAGAGGGAAGCCCAAATGTCCTTCCACGGAATTAACCGCATGCCGCTATAATCTATGCTCGGCTGCGGCGCGCGAGACCGTACTCCGAGAGAGCCGTCGTTCGGTTGTAGACGCAGTATCTTGCCAGTCCTTGATCGTTTATCCGATATACGGCTCATGAAAAATCCTTGCGGTAATCGCCAGTTCCTGTTGTGATTGCCATCCGACTGACAGCACGAGCAATTGAAGTGCCATTTCTGACAATGCTTACAGATCAACGACTTGGCGGCGGTTCTCCGATTCACTTGCATTTGAGAACTGTAAGCTTGTTAAACACACCCAACGAATCGACGCGGGACGCAATCTTTCGCGCTAAAAAACATCAAGTGAACGAATATTTGCAGTTAACCTGCAGCGGCACCGATGTGAAACGGAAGCTGTAAAGAAAGCAAACATAGGAAACAAAATAGTTCGTGAAGCGAAGCGATGGTTATTTTGTTTTTGAGGCATTTGTAGAAAATCTGAACCCTCTATGGTAGTTTCACTCGAACACCGCGAACTGAAATGGCCGGGCTGGCGGATCCCTTGACTTCACGGTGATCGGCCTGGGTCCCGGTTCTTGGCTAAGGGAGAGGTGACCGAGCGGTTGAAGGTGCACGACTGGAAATCGTGTGTACCCCTAATCAGGGTACCGGGGGTTCGAATCCCCCCCTCTCCGCCAGCTTTAAGGCGTTGCAGCCGGCCCAGCTCGGGTCATCGAGTAAATTGTTCTCGGTTCGGGTCTCGGGTCGGGTGTTTCGCGTTTGGGCGGAGGAACGGTCAAGGACGAGGTTTCCGGCTCTCGGAAGATAAGAAAACCCTGATCGGCAGGACCATCATTTCCAGACCCTCGAACTGAAGCCTCTGCTCGAGCGTAAAGGGGTAGAGTTGCCGTTGGCACCTCCACGAAGTTCTTAAGATCATCTTCCTTTGCTTGCCGTATATTCTCGATCTCGCTGAGCCCCTTGAATCGACGAGTCGATTACTCCAATCGAAACAAAAACGACATTCCTGAAGTGATTGGCAAAGGCGAGGAAGGCAACGAGAGACTTGATGAAAGACTTTCGGATCCAGAGGATCCTTGGGCTTTCCGAACAGAATACCTTTAAGGGCAAGCGGCCTCTAGGTTTTCCCGCAACGACTGCAACGGCTCGCGCGTTGACGTTACTCGTTCTGAGCCGAGTCAGCAAGCTCGGACATCTCTTATTCGGCTTTGCAAATCTTGAATATTGAGCCGGATCGTCGTACTGTTTCGGTTACGCCTCCGATATTTCGCGCCTCTTGAAAAGAACAAGTGGATGTCGATTGCTGATAGTTAGGTCCTGTGCAAGGCGGACCCGTGAACCCCGTCAGGTCCGGAAGGAAGCAGCGGTAACGGAACATCCCCTGTGCCACAGGGAAACCTGGCTGTCAGCAATGGGCACCCAGGTCTCGCTACGAGACATGTCAGATTTCAGATCTCAAACTCAGGGAATTTCTCGTGAATCTGAGATCTGAAATCTGAGATTTGAAATCACCTATGTCTTACCTCGTTCTGGCGCGTAAGTGGCGCCCGCAAGCCTTTGAGGATATCGCGGGGCAGCGGCACATTACCTTTACTTTGCAGAACGCCATCCGGGCCGGCCGTATAGCTCACGCCTATCTTTTTACCGGCGTGCGGGGCATCGGCAAAACCACGGCTGCGCGAATTCTGGCCAAGGCCCTGAACTGTGAAAACGGCCCGACTCCGGACCCGTGCAATCGGTGCAGCCACTGCGAAGAGATCACGAACGGCCGCTGCATTGACGTCCTGGAGATCGACGGCGCGTCGAATCGCGGCATCGATGAAATCCGGCAGATCATCGAAAACGTCCGGTATCAACCGGCCAAGTGCCGCTTCAAAATTTACATCATCGATGAAGTGCATCAGGTGACGAAAGACGCGTTCAACGCGCTTCTGAAGACGCTGGAGGAACCGCCGCCTTCCGTCAAGTTCATCTTGGCTACAACCGAGCCTCACCGGCTTCCGGAAACGATCCTTTCCCGCTGCCAACGTTATGACTTTCGCCGGATCCCGTTGAGGGAGATCGTCCAGCGTCTCGCCGACATTGCCACAAGGGAAGGCCTGCGAATCACTCAGGGCGCTCTTGTGCTCCTGGCGCGCGAGGCGGACGGCAGCATGCGCGATGCGCAGTCCCTGCTGGAACAGGCGTTAGCCTGCGCTGAACCTGCGCGCTCCGACGGCGAGAAAACGGCGCTGGATGAAGCACTCCTGCAAGACGTTTTAGGCTTGGCTGACAGGCAAGTGCTATACGATCTGTCCGCCGCCGTCATACGAGGCGACCCGAAGCAGTGCCTGGAGCTGGTTTCGCGGGTCGTCATCGAAGGTCGCGACCTGTGCCGGTTGTCGCGCGAGCTGGTGGAGCATTTTCGCAATCTTTTGGTGGCGCGCCTTTCCGAGCCGATGGCCGAGGCCACTCCTCTCCTTGATCTTCCCGATCAGGAAGTCGCAGACCTCGCGCGACAGGTTGACGGCCTGTCCGTCGAAACGCTGCTCGACTACTTCGATTTTATGGCGGCGGGCGATGAAGAAGTGATGCGCTCTCCGAAGCCCCGCTTTGCCCTGGAAACCGTCTTGGTGAAGCTTGCGACTTTGCCCAAAACGCTTCCGGTGGCGGAACTGCTGCAGCGGCTGGAAAGCTTGGAAAAAAAGCTGTCGAGCGGCATGGAAAGAACGACGCCGGCTCCCCCAGTCATGTCTCTCTCCAAAGCTTCTGCCGCGAGTCCCGCGGTAAACAGAGATGAGGTCTGGCGAAGTTTCGTGAATTTTGTCGGCAAAGAAAAGAAATTGTTAGCGTCGCATTTGGCCGGCGCCACCGTGCTCGCGATACCGCCGGGCGAGCTGAAAATCGGCGTGGGCGAACGGCATCACCTCAGCTATTTGCAAGATAACGATAATCTCGCGGTTCTGAAGAGCCTGGCCAAGCAATTCTTCGTCGAGGACGTTGCCTTGATCATCACTGCCGCAGCCGCGCCGCAAGTCGAGAGTGCGATTTTGCCGGAAGGAGAGCTGCTTCAGGTCGCAGAGAAGAGCGACATGGTCAAAGAAGCCCTGCGAATTTTTGGTGGGTCCGTGAAAGCCATCAGGAAAGAAAACGGTTAAGCTGGCGGGGATAGCCCCACAAAGACCCGAACGAGGAGGAATTCATGGCACAAGGCATCGGTGGCATGGGCAACTTGCTGAAGCAGGCCCAAGAAATGCAGGCGCGCATGGCCAAGATCCAGGAAGAGTTGGGACAAAAAACCGTTGAGGGTTCCGCCGGAGGCGGCATGGTCCAAGTGACGGTGAACGGCCAGTTCAATCTGTCCAAGGTGACGATCGATCCGGCAGTTATCAATTCGGCCGAAAAGGAGATGTTGGAAGACCTGATCCTTGCGGCCATCAACGACGGCATGCGCAAAGCGCGCGACATGGTTTCCGCTGAGATGAGCAAAATAACCGGGGGATTCAAAATCCCCGGTTTAATGCCATGACGACCTATCCGGCACCTCTCGCCCGACTGGTTCAGGAGTTGTCGAGACTCCCGGGGATCGGAGAGAAAACCGCGGCGCGATTAGCCTTTCACCTCCTCAAGGGCCGGCGGGAAGACGTTCGAAATCTCGCCGATAGCATTGCACGGTTGAGGGAGGAGATGGGACTGTGCCGAGATTGTTTCGGTTTCAGTGAAGTCGGCCCTCAGCGGGACGAAGGGTCGCTTTGCGCCATTTGCCGCAACCCCGAACGGGAGAGAGATAAAATCTGCGTCGTAGAAGAACCCGCGGACATGATTGCCGTGGAAAAATCGCTGGAGTTTAAAGGCCTTTATCACGTGCTTCATGGCACCCTTTCCCCGCTCGATGGGGTCGGCCCCGAGGCGCTGCGCATCAAGGAACTGTTGGGCCGACTCCACGACGGCAGCGTCACGGAAGTGATTGTCGCAACCAATCCTACGATGGAAGGGGAAGCCACGGCGTTGTATCTGTCGAAAGTGATCAAACCGTTACGTGTTTCCGTGACGCGCATCGCGCGCGGGTTGCCGATGGGCGGAGATCTGGAATACACCGACGCCGTAACTCTCGGTAAAGCTTTGGAAGGACGACGAGAAATTTGAGGTAGTGCTATGCGCGGCAGGTTGGGTTTGTTCACTTTTCTGGTGTTCTTTACCGGATGCCTCCATCAAGGCCGTGACTTTGTGACTGGCCCGATCAAAAGTATCCAGCCTAATGTGACGACGCAAAGGGAAATCTTCGGCTATTTCGGCGAGCCGCTGAGGCGGGGCTTGGAAAACGGCAACGAGACCTGGAGCTATTCCTATAATTACTACGAGCTAGGACAGCTCCGCGACTCGAAAGAACTGTACATCGTGTTCAACAAAGACAATACGGTTCGGAGCTATTCATTTGCCGGCCGATGATCCCGGCCCGCGCACCCTGATCGCCTCCCTGTAACAACCGTTCCCGCCGCCGGCTCCCTGAAAGTGCGTTCACGAAAAAAGTTCGCGGATTCTATTTTGGATTTCATCTCGCGCCTGCCGAAAGGCTTGTAAGCGTTCCGTTTCGTCGCCTTCGACTTGCGCCGGATCCGGAATGGCCCAATGGAGGCGCTCGGCGCTGCTATTCAAGATCGAACAAGTTTCGGCTGCCTCGCAGAGCGCAACGATCAGGTCGAGCTTTGCCAGGGGGATTTCCTCGATCGCTTTCGATCGCTGGGCGGAAATATCAACGCCGACTTCTTTCATGACCTGAATGGCGAGGGGGTGGATGGCTCGGGGTTCCGTCCCGGCGCTGTATACGGCGATCGGCTCCGGCGCTAGGTTCCGCGCGAAAGCTTCGGCCATCTGGCTGCGGCACGAATTGGCGGTGCAGAGAAAAAGGACTTCTTTGAACGGCACGCGAGCTTTGGCAGCCGGGAGGAAAACGCGCACGGTCGTTCCTTTTTGCAGTAGACTGTCGACTTGAAGGCGGCCGCCGTGCGCTTGGACGATGTGCTTGACGATGGCCAGCCCCAAGCCTGTCCCGCCGAGCTCTCGGGAGCGCGCCTTATCCACCCGATAAAACCGCTCCGTGAGCCTCGGGATGTGGTGATCCGGGATGCCGCAGCCCGTGTCGGAAACGGCGATCTCAACCATCGGCCGATCGCCGTTCGAACGGCTGGAGCGTTGCGCCTGGACCCGGACGGCGCCTTGAGCGGGCGTGTACTTCAATGCGTTATCTACCAAGTTGATCAATAACTGTTGCAGACGGTCGGGATCACCCGACACGGCGGGGACCCCGGGATCGACGGTCCGGGAGAGGCTGATTCCCTTGCGATCGGCTTGAGCTTGAAAGATTTCCAGCACGGGACGGACAAGCTTATCCACCTCGATGGATTGTTTTGCGAACTGGGCCGTGCCCGATTCTAAATCGGAAAGCGTGAGAAGATCGTCGATTAGCCGCCCCAATCTCTCGGAGTGCCGGTCAATGACTTCCAAAAATTCGCGGGAGGTCTCCCGGCTCTGGGGCGGATTATGCAGCAGCGTTTCCGCGTACCCCTTGATCGCGGACAGGGGGGTGCGTAGTTCGTGTGAGACATTGGCGACAAAGTCGGCCCTGACATTTTCCAAGCGCTTCAATTCTGTGATGTCATGAAAAACCAGGACATAACCCAGGACGCGGCCATTGCCGCTCAGGAGGCTTACGGCGTTGACCCTAAACCACTTGTCATCATCGAGCGCGATTTGCTTGGTCAACCGGTCGCTAGAATCGGAAGCAAGAACTTCGCTCATGAGGTTTTTCATATCCGGATGGCGCGAGATCTCCATCAATGAAGTCCCTGTAAGAGGCGCCATTTGAGACAGTTTGAACATCTGACGAGCGTTCTCGTTAAGGAGAATCAAACGGCCCTGAGTGTCCACAACCAACACCCCTTCGCTCATGCAGCGCAGCACGGATTCCAATTTTTCCTTCTCGGAAACGATCGCTTGGAGCTTCTCCTGGAGTGTGAGACTCATCTCGTTTAGATGTTTTTCCAGGGTTCCCAGCTCATCTTCCGCCTGTGCGTTCAAGGGAGCGGCGGGAAAGCTTGCGGTCGCGATCTGGCGCGAGAACTCCGCCATTTGTTGAACTCTCAACCCGAGCTGTCTCGCGAACAATGCGGCCAGTACGAGCCCCAGAAGCGAGATCGCCAAAACCTCTATCAGGATGCCGGAGGTCAAATCAGCGCCGCTGCCTTCGATGCCGCTGAAATATAGATAAAACAACAGGACGAGCAGGCCGATGATGACCAGGTAGGACAGGAAGAACTTGAAGATGAGGCTATTTTTCCAAGGCCTTCTCATCAAACTTGTAACCGACTCCTCGCAGGGTCAGGATCCATACGGGTTTGCTATCGTTCGTTTCGACAGCCTTTCGGAGGCGGCGGATGTGAACGTCCACTGTCCTCGGGGTGACGAAGGTTTCGCCTCCCCATACGCGGTCGAGGAGTTGATCGCGACTGAGAACACGGTTGGGATTTTGGACCAGGAACCGTAGTAGCTCGAATTCCTTCAGGGTGAGTTTGACGGATTGCCCCCGCACAGTGACTTCATAGGTGGAAAAATCGATTTTCAAGCGGCCTTTCTCGTAGATCTGGGCGTTGTCTGCGGCGGCTTGAGACTCGCTGCGGCGAAGTATGGCCCTGACACGCGCCACCATCTCTCTTGGACTGAAGGGTTTGGCCAGATAATCGTCCGCGCCCATTTCCAGTCCCACGACGCGGTCCGCTTCGCCGGCTTTGGCCGTGAGCATCAGGATCGGCAATCTCGCCGTCTCGCTACGCTGCCGCAACAGCTTGCAAAGCTCCATGCCTGAAAGTCCCGGCAGCATCAGGTCCAGAATCACGAGATTCGGCTTTTCGCGCTGTAATAACTTCAGGGCTTGTTCGCCGTCTTCCGCCTCCAAGACTTTGAAGCGCTCCTGGGCTAAATTGTACTGGACGAGTTTCCGAATATCGGGTTCGTCTTCGACGACGAGAATTTTCTGTCCCGAGGTGGTCATGCAGACTAGATGGACGGCGGGAGTTCCTTCAGATGGCGAATACTTTTCCCTTTGACCATAAAGATAACCATCTCTGCAATATTGGTGGCGTGGTCGGCGATCCGTTCGAGATACTTTGAAATGGACCCGATCTTGATCGCGCGGTTGATCGTTTGGGCGTTCTCAATCATGAAACTGATCGTCTCTCGGAAGATTTGGGCGTTCAGTTGATCGACTTCCGTATCGTCTTTGCAAACTTTGAGCGCCAGGTCGGTATCCTCTCGCACAAAGGCGTCCAGACTCTCGCGGATCATGCGCTGCGAGATTCGCGCCATCCGGGGGATATCGATATAAGGCTTCAGCTGAGGCTCCTGGTTGAGTTCCAGGGCGCGCTCGCAGACATTTACCGCCATATCGCCGATGCGTTCCAGATCCGTGGTGATTTTGAGGCCGGTAGTGATGAAACGAAGATCCCGCCCGGCCGGTTGATGCAGAGCCAAGAGTTTGATGCAGAGATCGTCGATTTCAACGTCGAGCCGGTTGACTTCGTGATCCCTCTCGATAATGACCTCGGCCAACGCTGAATCTCGATCAACCAGAGATTTCACCGCCTTTTGAATCTGGTCCTCGATGAGACCTCCCATATAGAGGATGTTTTCGCGCAGGCGTGTTAGCTCCTCTTCGTATCTTTTATCGGTATGCGCGGTCTGCATCACGCCCTCCATTAACCGAACCGTCCGGTAATATAGTCTTCGGTCTGCCGTTTATCCGGGTTGGTGAAGAGTTTGCCGGTCTCCCCGAATTCTATCAATTCGCCCAGGTAGAAGAAAGCCGTGTAATCAGATACGCGGGCGGCCTGCTGCATGTTGTGCGTGACGATGACGATGGTAAAGGTGTCTTTCAGCTCGTGAATCAATTCTTCGATTTTCGCCGTCGAGATCGGGTCCAGAGCCGAGCACGGCTCATCCATCAAGAGAACGTCGGGTTCGACCGCGAGCGCCCGAGCGATGCACAGGCGCTGTTGCTGGCCCCCGGAAAGATCGGTCGCGCTTTTATGCAGGTTGTCCTTGACTTCGTCCCACAGAGCGGCACGTTTCAAGCTTCTCTCGGCTACCTCGTCTAACAGGCTACGCCTGTTGATACCGACGATCCGGAGGCCATAGACCACGTTTTCATAGATGCTCTTGGGAAACGGGTTCCACTTTTGAAAAATCATCCCCACTCGTCTTCTGAGGTGAATGACATCGGTGGCGGGGTCCTGAATATCGTTGCCGTCCAGCATGATGCTGCCGGTGATGCGGACACTGGGGATCAGATCATTCATGCGGTTCAGGCAGCGAAGCAGCGTTGTCTTGCCGCAGCCCGAGGGACCGATAAAAGCGGTAGCTTTTTTCTCCGGGATTTCCACATTGATGGACTTGATAGCCTGATGGCTGCCATAATAGACATTCAGGTTCTCGATCTGAATGAGCGGTTTGGCAAGTTTCTCGGATGCCGGTTCAGGCGCATCCTTGGCGACATTGGATTGCGGCATTTCGATTCTGAGAGGCTGTAAGTTTTGTTGCAGGTTCATTCTACCCCCTACCGGCTTTGGTGTCGAACGGACGGCCTACCAACGGATGTTTTTGCGGAAGCGATATCGCAGATAGATCGCAATGCCATTCATGGTAAGCGTCATGGCTATCAATACGAGCCCGGCGGCTGCGGCATTCAGGTGAAATTCATGCTGCGGGCGCGATACCCAGTTGAACATCTGTATGGGCATGACCGTAAACGGCGACATGAGCCATTCGAAAGAGACAAAGGGAAAGTCCGTCTTGACAGGCGAGCCGGGGAGAAACGCAATGAAGGTCAGCGCGCCGATCGTAATCAGCGGCGCCGTTTCGCCGATGGCTCTGGAAAGAGCGATAATCACGCCGGTCAGGATTCCTCCGGTAGAGTAGGGCAGGACGTGATCGCGGACCGTTTGCCATTTCGTCGCGCCCAAAGCGTAGGCGGCCTCCCGCATGCTCCCGGGAACGGCTCGTATGGCCTCGCGGGTGGCCACGATGACGATGGGCAAAATCAACATGCCTAAAGTAAGGCCGGCCGTGAGAATGCTGTGGCCGATATTCAACTGGTATACGAACAGGCCCAAGGCCATCAGTCCATAGACAATAGACGGGACCCCGGCCAGATTGGCGATGTTGATTTCAATGATGGCGGTCAACCAGTTCTTCGCGGCGTATTCTTCCAAGTAAACGCCGGCGGCGACCCCCATCGGGACGGCGGCCAGCGCGGTCACGAGCATGACCAGGGTGCTGCCGACCCAAGCCGACAGAATGCCTGCTTGACCGGGAAAACGCGAAGGAAAAGACGTGAAGAAACGCCACGAAAGGCGTCCGCTCCCATCTATCGTCAGGTCGATGATAAGTGCGGCGAGAGTGATCATGCCGAAAAAGGTGGCGAGCAAGCCGACGGCGGCAAACAGGCCATCGAGGATCTTGCGGCGAGCGGTGTTTTTTTCGAGATCGGTCATTATCTCAGTAAATCTCCCTGAACCGCTTGCGGAGCAAATAGCCGGCGATGTTGAAGGCGAGCGTCATCAGCATCAGCGTTAGTCCGGCGGCGAAAATGCTTTGATAGGCGATGCTGCCGTGGGGGAGATCGCCCAGACTCACCTGTACAATATACGTTGTGATGGTCGCCGCCGGCTCCATGGGGTTGAGCGTCAGGTTGGGCTGCTGCCCTGCCGCGATCGCGACAATCATGGTTTCCCCCACGGCGCGCGAGAACCCGAGCACGTACGCCGACGCAATTCCTGAAAAGGCAGATGGGACGAGAACGCGCAGCGACGTCTGCAAGCGGGTGGCTCCCATTGCGTAGGAGCCCTCCCGAATGTGCACGGGGACCGCTTTCAGGGCGTCTTCGCTCAAGGAACTCACATAAGGAATGATCATGATTCCAATAACGATACCCGCGCTCAGCATGTTGAAGCCCGATAGGTCAGGCAAAACGGCTTGCATTAGAGGAGTCACAAACAATAGCGCGAAGTAGCCGAACACGACCGTGGGAACGGCGCTTAACAGCTCCAAGAGCGGTTTGAGAATCTCGCGCACCCTGACGTTGGCGTACTCGCTGAGATAGATCGCTATAATCGTTCCCAGCGGGAGCGCGACAAGCAGGGCGACCGCCGAAGTCACGATGGTCCCTGTCACTAGTGGCATGATCCCGTAATGTGGATCGGCGAAGAGAACCGTCCATTGGGTATCGGTCAGGAACTCTACGACAGAGACATGTTCGAAGAATTGTTGCGATTCATACAAAAGAATGCCGACGATGCCGAGAGTAATGGCGATTGAGGAAAGCGCGGCGAGGAACAGGAGAAACTCAATGACGCGCTCTCGCAGGCGTTGCCAAGTTACCCGGCCGAAGACAGATTCGGCGGCGAGGTCTTTACCGGTGGAATAAGTGATTTCCGGGTTCTTAGCCATTCTCTCGCTGGAAACAAGAGGGGCGGTCAACGCCCCTCTTGTCTGAATTTTGCGCGGCCCCTACAGCTTGGGCTCCCGCTTGATCAGGTCATTGATCGTTACGCCCACGTCGGCGTGTCCGGAGAAAGCCGTTCCAACTTTTTGGCTTTTAAAGCGGTTGGCAGCCATCTGATAGACTTGGTCCGGCATTGGAACGTACTTTACCTGCTTGATCAGATTGGCAGCGTTTTTCAAATAGAATTCCACGAATTCACGTACTTCCGCCTTATCGGCTGCTTTCTTGCTCACGTAGATGTAGATCGGACGGGAAAGCGGTTGGTAAGTTCCGTCGAGCACGGTCTTTTCAGACGGCGCTACCGGGCCTTTCCCGCCATCAACCGAAACCGCTTTGAGCTTGTTTTTGTTTTCCGCGTAGTAGGCATACCCGAAAAATCCCAGGGCGTTTCGATCGTTGGCGATCCCTTGCACGAGGACGTTGTCGTCTTCACTGGCCGTAAAGTCGCCGCGGCTCGCTTTGGCTTTGCCGGTGATGGCTTCGGTGAAATAATCGAACGTACCCGAGTCGGCGCCCGCTCCGAACAGCTTCAACGGAGCGTTCGGCCAGTTGGGGCGAACCTGGTTCCAGTTGGTGATCTTCCTCTGAGCCGCCGGTTCCCAAATCTTTTTCAATTCGGCGACCGTCATGCTGCCCGCCCAATCGTTTTTCGGGTTGACCATAACGGTCAAAGCATCAAAGGCAATGGGCAGCTCTATGTATTCGATGCCGGCGCTTTTACAGGCCTCCATTTCTTGCTTAAGGATGGGGCGCGACGCATCGCTGATATCGGTCTCGCCGCGGCAGAACTTCTTGAAACCGCCGCCGGTACCCGAGATGCCGACGGTTACCTTAACTTTTCCCTTTTTGGCCTTCTGGAATTCCTCGGCTACGGCCTCGGTTACTGGAAAAACCGTGCTGGAACCATCGATTTGGATCAGTTGCGCCTGTGCGCTCCGCCCCGCGGGCACAAAGACACCGAGGCCAACTAAAAGAGCTATGATCGTGAAAAACTTAGTCATTTTGCCTCCTCCTGGAACTACTAAGGTTTCTCTGTTACGACAATGTTACGAAACCGTGAACGTTTGATTAACCCACGAATTCGCCTAATAGGCATTCCGTACACCTCCTATTGTGAATTTTGACGGTGAAGGTAAGCGGAAAGGATGAAAACGGGATTAACCGGCAGTAAAAATCGTGTTAAAAATAGCGCTTATTCAGAGTCTCTATTTAACACTTTCTTAACTTCGATTTAATGATTCTTGTTGGTATTTTCAAATAGCGGTATCTCTCCGGATATCGCTTATCGACGTGCCCCGGAGCTCGAGCGATTCATCGGATTGTTTTTGGCTGAGCGTCCGAATCAGACCTACACACTGGACAGAGCAGTGTCTTTTTTGCTATGGGTTTCGCGACAGCCTGGCTTGGCGTTATATTCTTCCCTTCATCAGTTCGTGACTGTCCCGGCCCATCTTATGCCTAAACAGAAGAGGGTTGATCATGGCCGGCGGAATGAAAATGTACGGTAAACATCGCTTTCCGGGACGGTTGTTCATCGTCGAGGGGATCGACGGCTCCGGCAAAAGCACTCAATTGATGTTGTTGCAAAAATGGCTTGAGTCGGAAGGTTACGTGGTTTCCTTCAGCGAATGGAATTCATCGCCCCTCGTGCAGGATGTCACAAAGCGCGGCAAAAAGAAAAAAATGTTGACCCCAATGACGTTTAGCTTGATTCACGCCACGGACTTCGCGGACCGGACGGAGCACGACATTATCCCGCCGTTGAAGGCGGGTGCCGTGGTTTTAGCCGATCGGTATATTTACACTGCCTTCGGGCGGGACGTCGCCAGAGGGGTAAGTCCAAGATGGGTACGGGAACTTTATGCCTTTGCCGTAAAGCCTACGGTGGCATTTTACTTCCGCATACCCTTGGAAGTCGCGATGAAGAGACTTCTGGGCGGCCGGGACGCGATCAAATACTATGAAGCCGGCATGGACCTCGGGATTAGCGACGACATCGAGGAGAGCTTCCGTATTTTTCAGGGCCGGATCATCGAAGAATACGAAAAAATGATCGAAGAATTCGGTCTCGTGGTGATTGACGCGACCCAATCCATCGAGGAGCAGCAAATTCAAGTCCGGCAAATCGTAACCAAGGCTTTGGAAGGAACCAAAAAAACGAGGATTCGGCGATGGGTCGATTTAGCTTCTTTGGCGAAGGCCTCCCACAAATAGATCTGGAAGAGCTGAAGGGTAAACTCGTTGTGTTAGAAGGCACGGACGGGGTCGGTCGGTCGACGCACACGGGTCTCCTGAAGCAGTGGCTCGAGAACAACGGCCACGCCGTGCTCGACACCGGCATGACGCGTTCGCCATTGGCGGGAAAACGGTTAAAGCAGGCCAAAGAGGGCCACACGCTGGGCGGCATTACCATGAGCCTTTTTTACGCGACGGATTTTGCCGACCGATTGGAAAACGAGATGATACCGGCGCTCCGCGCAGGTTTCATCGTGCTTACGGACCGCTACATCTACTCGCTGATGGCCCGCGCGATCGTCCGCGGGGCCGACCCGGAGTGGCTCCAGGAAGTCTATGGTTTTGCGTTGAAGCCGGACGCGATTTTTTACCTGCGTATCAAAGTTGACGATCTCGTTACGCGCGTGCTGCAGAGCCGGGGCTTCGACTATTGGGAATCGGGTATGGATCTCAACCTGGGGCAAGACCGGTACGACAGCTTCGTAGCGTACCAGAGCCAGTTGTTGACCGAGTTTGACAAGATGGTCGAATCCTACGGCTTTGAAATTATCGACGCGAGCCCTACGGTCGAGGAAGTCTTTGAAAATCTGCGCGAACGTGTGGCCCACGTGGTCGAGCACAATGGGACTAGCGGTCGAGCACAACGGGACTAGGCGATCCTAGCATGACCGGGACGGTTTTAATCCTCGGGCGCCGACCGGGCCCGCCATTCGCGAATTTTTTCCGCGCTTTCAAAAACATCAGCCAGTGTCGAGTCGTTACGGTGACGCTCTTTTTCCATTTCGGTAAGAAGCACGCGGCCAAGCTCAGGGTGATTCACGAGGAAGTCGGGCCGACCGATGAAGTCCGCCACAAATTGCAGAAGCACAAGGCAGTCATGCCAGTGACCTAGCTCGTTTTGGAGACTCTTGAGCGATTTAGCCAGCGATTTGAATGGGGTTTCTCCCAGTTCCGCCAAAAGCTCTGCGCGATAGCGGAGGCGCTTGCCGGCAATGCGCAGCGCGTGGATCTGGTTAGCCTCGGGACTCTCTCTCGCCGCGGCAAAAGCTTCTTCCCAATCAGCCAGCGCCTCTGCCACGCCTTTTTTCAGAATGCCGTTAGGGCCGTTGTGCAACTCGGTCGATTGAAGCAGAGCCTGGGTTCGCGTGACAAACGCGATAATGTCATGTCGGGTTAGCTCCTCGCGGGACCGCTCGATCTCGGCGGCCCGTTTTTGCCGGAGATGCTCCTGGATTTGAGCCCACGCCTCGCGGATGGTCTGGCTGTTTCCCGAGTCGAGTTTCTGTTGTATCAGATCAATGCTGACGTCGATATTGCGGCATTCTCCCAGAGCACGGCGGACGTTCCGCAAGGTGCGCACGAGTTTTCGGCTCTTTGCACTCCTGGGTTTGGGGAAAAGAACCCGGAACACTTGCTCAAGCCGCCGGCTCCATACCCGGGTATCGTGTATCGCATCCGGATGGTCGCTGACCAGCACTTTCGGGAGAAGCGAAACAAACTTTTCGAGCCGTTTTCGAGTGAGACCAAGAAGCCTATTTTGCAACGCAGCGTGATCTGCGGAGCCTGTGGCAGAATCACTCATCCGCCTCATACCTTTCCGTCTTTTTGTCCCAAAAGGCGGAGCTGTTTTGGCGCCAGTATCCAGTGCAGTGTGCCAGGCTGGCTCGGCGGAATGCTATCGACTTCAATCCGACAAAGCCCTCCCTTTTTCAGATCGACGCTCAGACCCACGCCGTGCTTTCCAGCTAGGACGAACGAAAGGATGCCACTAAGCAGAGGTTCATGGCCCACTAGCAGCAAGTGCTTGCGATCTTGAAATCGCGTAAGGCCGAACATCAGGTTGTCTACTGAGCTTTCCGGAGCGAGGCCCGAGATTTCTTGCAGGTAGGCTTCCAGTCCTATCGTTTGAGCGACGATTTCTGCCGTCTGCCGCGCCCGGATCAGGGGGCTCGTCAGCACGGCGTCGAACGGGATTTCCAAACGCTTGAGCCCTTTCGCTATTTTGCGCATGCGTTTGGTTCCCTTGCTGCTGAGCGGTCGTTCGCTGTCCGCGTCGACCTCCTCTTGATCCCCGGCCATCGCGATTCCATGCCGCAACAGATAGAGATTCATGCCAGTAATGCATTTATACCAGACTCTAACGCTGGGCAAGAGCCGCGGGACAGATTAGGCGACGTTGCGCCAGTGGTCCAGAAACAACGCGAAGACGCGTTTGTCGACCTCATCTCTTCCATAGCGAAACGTGGAAAGAACGGCTGCTTTTCCTCCGCAAGCCCGGCCGGGATTTGGAATGCGCCATTGCTCGATCCTTATTTTTGGAGGTAGAGACCCACATTTTTTGTCGGCGTCATCGAAACTGACTACGAGATCAATTTCGTTGACGGGAATCTCTTTCATGGTTTTGGGTTTTTGTCCCGATAAACTGATGCCGAGCTCTTCCATGACCTTGTAAACCTGAGCGGGTATGACGCTCGGTCTGATTCCAGCGCTGAAGACTCGGATTTTTGGGGGAGCCAGATGCTTGGCCACGGCCTCCGCCATTTGACTTAAACACGCGTTGTCCTCGCAGAGGAACAGAATGTTCCGTTCGCGTATAGCTCGTCTCATCACATCCTCCTTGGTATCATCGAGTCCGATTGGTTTTTGCCTTTTGAATGACCAGGTTAACATTAAAAACTTCTTGAACTAGTTTGCCCTTTTGCATGGCCCAATCCATCTCGTCCTTGAGATTGACGGCAGACGAGCCGGCGATCGTCAGGCTGTTCGATTTGGGCAGGGCGCAGCTCACCGCCTGAACCCGTTGCTCGTGCTTGTAATCCAAAGCGTCGGCCACGCGAAGCAGGGCACTCAACTTTCGGACTACCTCTTGGTTGTTCGGAGAGAGCTGGCTGAAAGCCAGATGCTTTTGGCTCGGGTGCGCTTTGCGATGATAGCGGGCGACGTTGGCGACCAAATCAAGGTCAACCTTGTTAAATGAGTTTATGCCCGAGCTTTTGATCAGGTAATAGGAATGTTTGTGGTGCTTGGGGTGCGCGATAAACAGTCCGATATCGTGCAGCATGGCGGCGGCGTGCAGGATGCCGGCGTATCTTTCGGGCAACTGGTGTAACTCGTGCAACTGGTAGAAGAGGTTCATGGCCAGTTGGCTCACGTGCTGGACGTGCGGCGCATCGTAGAGATACTTCTGACAAACTTGCTCCAGAGACTCGGCGCGGTCGGCGTCGGGATGCCACGGCTCCGAATCGGAGTACTGGCGCTTTAGCAAATCGATCATGAGTCCGTCGCGCAGCCCCCGCCGCGAGACGAACAGGTAATCCAAGCCGATCGCGGACATGATTTCGTGAAGCACCAGGCCGCCGGCGATGATGATGTCGGCCCGTTTCGGGTCGCCGCTGATCATCGATGCTCGTTCGGTCACCGGTAAGCCTATCAGGACCCCGAGCAGCGCTTTGAGGCGCGAACGGCGCAGAATGGAAAGCGATCCCGCTTTCGTGTCGCCGGCCACGCGGGTGTCCGTTTCCGCCAGGGCGGTGACGGTTCCGCCGCTGCCAAACGACATCGTAAATTTTTCTTTTTCGATCCGCCGCACGACAGGCTTGAGTTTGTCCTGAACAAAATCGCGCAGGTTTCTGATCTCTTTGTGACGCGGCGGGTCGCTTGTCATAAATGACTCGGTCAGACGTACGGCGCCGAGCGGTAGACTGAACAAACAAAAAATATTTGTGGTATTGGCCACGGCGAGTTCTACGCTACCGCCGCCGATGTCGAGAAAAAGGCCGAGCGGCAGATGAAAGCGCAAGCCGCTCATAATGCCCAGACTGATGAGTCGAGCCTCCTCTTCTTCAGAGAGCACTTCCAGTGGAATTCCAATCTTCTGCGCGCTCTTCAGAAATGACTTGGCGTCCGATGCCTCGCGAAGGGCGCTGGTGCCGACCGCTTTGATGGCCTTGACACGGTATCGGTCCGCTGTGGCCTTGAAGTCGGCCAACACTTTCAAGGCGGCATCGACCGTACCGGAGTTTAGTTTGCCGGTCTGAAAGACGTCATGTCCCAAACGAACCGACTGGCGATCCTGCTCGAGGACTCGATAGCGCTTTGGGTGATCCACCGCAGCGATTTGCAAACGCAGAGCATTGCTTCCGGCATCGATAACCGCGAAATGATCGGGCATCGGTTCGACCTAATATCACAAAGGGGAGGCGGTTGACGGGGCCAATGTTACAAGACTGTTAAATCTTTGTGAAATTTACCTCGGCCCGAAACTCGGTCCACGTCAATCGATGGGGCCTGACCGGGAAATCGCCCGCGGGTTAACGCATCACTTCGAGCTGTTTGTTTTGGTTACGCGGAACTCCACTTTTGGCAGTGAAGGCTTGGTTGCTTGTGGTTGTGTTCGATCCGGACCTTTTGCTGCCTGATTATCCTGAATGGCGTGACGGCCGTGCGCGAGGTGTGTACGTTCCCCGACTTTCGGATAGACTTTATTATAAATAGCGGCTTGGGGAGGTCTCACCGCCTCCTTGGAGTGACGCGCTGTGGCCTCGCGGTGTGGGGAGAGCTTAAACTGATTTTCTGCCGGTTGCCCTAACCCTTGACTCTCCCCACCTCTGTCCTCCACGGCCTTTTCGCTGGCAACCGATAAGTCATCTTCGTCGACGAAAACTGCAGCCGCAAAAACACTCGTCCATAGCCCATCCTTGTTTCCAACAGCCGATTGCGTGATGTTGCTCGTACGGACGATCTTCCCTGACATCTTAAAAAGGTGCTCTCGCTCGTCCCAATCCAACTCAGGGTTAAATTCAATGCCCAAGGTGTTCGCAAGCATGCTCGCAGCGAGATCTTCCGCGTACCGTCCGGCCCTCTCATCTGTTTCTCCAAACGAGTGGTGCTCCGAAAGGTAGCCATGCATGGAGGAATCTGTGGGAATTGCCAGACCGATGGAGGCGGCAATAAGCCGATTGGGTTCGTTGTTACTTTCTCGAGCATAAACGGCGAATACAATTTCGCCTGGCCGTACGAGCTTTAATCCTTCCTCTTTGGGAACAATCTTGGAAGCCGGCGGGTAAATGCTGGAGACGAGAACCAGGTTGCAGTGCGCCAAGCCCGCAATCCTCAGCGCCAACTCAAACGAGGCCAGCCTCTCTTTATGAACTCCGACTCCCTTTGTAAAAAAAATTTTCTTAGGAACCATTTTTCGACCGCCTATAACATGAAAACAAGTGAGCTGACAAGAGAAATCTGCAATTTTTTTTTCATCGACGGTCATTTGGCGGTGCGACGCGGGCCAGTTTCACACTTCGGTCGCAGCTCTGCGTTTACCGATAACTTCATGCGGCTTTAAGCCGAGTTAATATACACTTCTCGGAGCATCGCAAAAGACAAACCGCTGCCCCATGACACCGGGATTAGCAACCAGAGCGGACCAGAGCCGTGAAAGCTTTAATGAGGTCGAGGGACGAACTCCAGCAAAATAGAAAAGGCGATCAGGATGATAATCACCCATTCGAGGATTTCCATACGCCTATTGGCTGCCTGATCGGAAATCTTTTCGTAGATGCTCTCGAGCGTCTGAAGCTTGCGCAGAATGGCGCCGTCCCATTCGTCGAGATGAAACCGCCGGTTCGCGAGCCGATACACGCGCGCCAGGTACTGGTCGCCCAAAAGCTTGAGCGTGTTGTTCACCCCTTCGAACAGGGTGGCATTGTCTACTTGAAGCTCGGCTACCCGCCTCAGATCGGCGCCATAGGAGACCAGGAATCGCGGCAAGCCCCAAGACCTTCTCGACAGCGTTTCGTAGGCCTGATCGAGAGCGCGATCCAATCGCTGATCCAAGTAGCGCATCTCCAGCAATTCAACGTTGGCAAACTCCAAGACCGCCCGAACATCCTCTCCTTCCCGATCGATCAATAGAGCAGCGTTCCAATCGACAAGCGTCAGATCGTCAGTGCTGAAAGATATCCGGGCCGCCAGAGCGTCACTGACTTCCTGGTCCGAAAGAGGCCGCCGCTCGGCCCGCAAAATCCGGGCGATTTCTTGGGCATGCGCGACGCTAAAGCCGTTCACATCAAGGGGCTGGTCGAAGGCGTCGATGCTAAAAATCACATAGTCTTCTACAATATCGGCGAGGCCTGCCTTGGTAGCCGCATCGGCGACAACCTTGAGGAATTGCTCGACGCGAGTTCGTGAATCGGTAAGGAGTAATTCATTGTCGTAAAGCTCTTCACTGAGCTCCAACAGATCCGAAAACGGTGCCTGGATCGGCAGGCTATAGATGACCGATATTGCGCCGAAATCGTAAACCACAAGTTCAACGCTGGAATGGGTGTGATATTTTCCCAAATTCAGGGCTTCCACGTCTTGGCTGACCCGTACAGGCGGCGGTTGGTATTCGAAGTAGCTGGGGGCGCGCTTTTTGTGCTTGATCGTTTGGCGCTGGGTCGCCTCGTGAATGCGTCGCTCCGCGATGTCCAAGTTAATCGAGCGGGCTGCGTCATACGCAAAAATGACATGAGCGAAGCCGCTCTCGATCGTTAGCTGTTGGCTCACGGGCGAGTCCCTCAGCGCTGCCGACGGTTGCTGAATCTTTCCCGCCCACTATAGCGCGGCGGCGGAAAGGAATACAGATAGTAACCAGCCCGCGGTCACTACCAAGCCCAGCCTGACAATCGTTGTGGAGCGATTTACGGCCTGTTAGGTGGGCACGTCACGCGGAGACGGGTTCGGTTGGACGCTTGAGCCGCGCGCAAGAGTTTTGTCCAACTGGGGAATTCCTTTTGGAAGCTGCTGAAATGCCGAGAGCGCCTGTTTCTCTTTGGGCAAGTTCCCAGACAACGGGCGTCCGGCGGTTTTGAAGCCTCCCGTTCAAAGTTTGGACCAGCTCCGCGGCATGCTCCACCGCCGCTTCAATTGTGTCCAATTCCGAGATCACAGCGGATGGTCGCCGGCGCGATAGCAACTTCCGTAAACTAAAGCAGCACAGGTTGATGGCGGTAAGTCGGTTCACGATCATGTGCGATAACTCGCGGATCTCGTGATTGCGCTTTTCGGTTGATTTGCTCTGTCGATCAAGGGACCGCCGTGACCTCGAGTGATTTGAAAGTTTTTTCATATATCCACTTATTCGCTTCTGACCTGGAGCCATCACGGTACGGATAAACTCATGCCTGCTTTCAGAGCTCCTAGAAGTGCGCGCTTGCCGCCTTTTGCCGTTGCCAGCCGAAAAGCACTGGAAGGACCTTTCCCCGCCACGGCCGGGAGGGCAGCGGAGGCATCACGGATAACACCGGACAGGGGCTCATCCGGGTCACTCGATCGGTGATGCTCCCCGTCAAGATCCGCCCGAATTTTCTGCGCCGTCGCGGTGACATCACGACAAGGTCTGATTTATCTTGTTCCGCGACCCGGGCGATGGCGCATGGTACATTTCCGAAGACAACCCGTTTGCCTACGGACGGGATTTGTTTCATCGCTTCCCGGTGGGGCTCGATAAACCGGTTGAGCTCAAGGGCCGCTTCGGAAAGCACCCGGTCCGCGGGCCACGCCTGATAACCGCGGTCAAGAAAACTGAATTCATCAGAATAGAGTTCCCAGGCTTCTAACTCGTTCGCGACGTGCACGAGAGTCAGAGTCGCGTTGTTATCGCTTGCCAGCGAACAGGCATAAAGAAATCCGTTTCGCGAGTTTTCTGAAAGATCGGTCGCCACTAAAATTCTTTCCAGCCGCTTCATAAAACCTCCTGTATGGGTCTCAGCGGCAGTTTAGACCGCGAGTGTTAGCCGTAGATGAGATCCGCGTGATGTATCGGTTAAGTTTGGGGCGCCGCGTGCGTGACGTTCTGGAGCGTGGGTTGGGGAACCGCTAAAGGTTCGGAGACCGGAACCAGCAGGTCGCACCGGAGTCGCTGTCGTACTAATTCGAGACAAAAGATCATTTTCACCTCCGGCTTATCGCTGGCCGCGAAAGTTCCCAAGCGCGCGGCGGACTCTTCGAGCCTGGCCCATCCCTCGCAGCGGTAGCCGATGCTCGCGAACAGATCGTCGATCAGAACCTCAGCCACTTTGAGCCCGCGTCCTGAGACTCTCAGTTGGATCCAGTACCATGGATTCAGGCCAACAAAACCATTGAGATCGGATGTCTGTTCTCGTCTCCTGACGCAGATTTCGATCGCCGCGTCCGGATCGTTCGCCAATAGACATTCATAGAGAAACAGCCGGACCAATTGCTTGAGACTCTGGTCGTGCCAGGGCACATCCGGCAGGGTCGACGAGCCAACTAAAAACACCGGCGGCCTCTCGCCGATGCGGTTTTGGCTGAATCTCGCGATCGCTTGCTCAATGACGGCGCCTAAGTTGATGTATTCCATGGCTTTCCCTCCTCGAATGAGTTTGACCTTGAGTGGGCTTAACATGCATGATGCGTCGAAATAGTTACTTTCCCGTGAACGGCGCGTGAAATTCTGCGGAAGCCGAGCGAGTCGTGTAAGGATCACTATGCGTAGCGCGTTTTGGAAATTTTTGGGCGCGGGCCATCTTGGGCCGGAATCGAAAAAGAAACTCGGCATCGTTGCCTTGCTCTACCTTATTCAAGGAGCGCCGGCCGCGATACTCTGGGAGGTCCTGCCGGTTTATTTTCGCATCCACGGAGTTTCGTTGCGCGCCATAGGGGGGCTGCGCCTTCTGGAGCTTCCCTATTCACTAAAAGTGTCGTGGTCGCCTTTCGTGCACCGTTACGGCGACCGCCGCGTGTGGGTGACCGCCTGCATGCTCGGCATTGCGGGGGTGCTGTTTGCTCTGCCGTGGGTGAATGTGGCCGGCGTCGGTTGGATCGTGCTGGTTTTAATCCTTCTTCTTACCGCCTTATCCGCGACCCAGGACGTCGCCATAGATTCATACTCGGTTGGACTGATCGATCGTGCGGAGGAGGGAGCCGCCAACGGCGTGCGAGCGTCCGCGTATCGAGTCGCTCTCGTGTTGGTCGGCGGCGGCATGGTTTTTCTGGCGGCGGTTTTTCAATGGCATGTTCTGTTCATCCTCGCCGGAGCCCTATTCGCGCTCCTCGCGTTGGCGATCCTTTGGATCCCGCGACTCGGGTTGCCGGCAGACGCGCGCGAGCACTGGCTGCGGGGTTTCATGGTCTGGGCCGGAACTTGGCGTGTGGTGCCGCTCGTGCTGTTTGTTTTGACTTACAAGCTGGGGGAGTTTGCGATCGGGCCGATGGTGAAACCGTTCTGGGTGGATTATGGCAAGTCGATCTGGCCGGTCCAGGATGAACTGATGTTTCAGATCGGGCTATTTCCGACGACTTTCGGCATCGTCCTCAGCGTGGTCGGCGCGTTGTCGGGCGGCGCATTCATCTCCCGGTTTGGAATCTTTCACGGCGTTTGGTTCCTTGGCCTTCTCCAGGCGGTTTCAAATCTAGGCTATTCCCTCGTCGAGTGGCTGAACCTGGGGCGCTTCGGGCTCTATGGCGCATCGATGTTCGAATCGCTCAGCGGGGGGCTGGGCACCGCTGCGTTTCTGGCGTTCCTGATGAACGTTTGTCAAAAGGAACATGCGACGGTTCAATACGCCTTCCTGTCGTCGATCTTTTCGCTTACCGGACGCCTGGTGGGAGGCATCAGTGGTTTAGGAGCGGAGCGTTACGGCTACGGCGACTATTTCGCCCTTACTTTCCTGGTTTCTCTGCCGGCCTATCTTTTGCTGCCGTGGGTCAAGCCATGGATTCAGGAGGACAAAGACCGTGAGGCGTCAGCCGTGAGGCGGTAGGAGTGAGGGGCCGCGCCTTCCGCCTCACCCCTCACGCCTGACGGCCCGTTGTAATTCTCCGATAAGACGGTGCCAGGCGTCCAGCTCGCGCCGTGGATCCACCAGACCGGCGACGCGCTCGCAGTGTCGTTGCAAAGATTGGTAAAACCTCGGCTCAGACTCGCATTTAAAAAGCAGCGCTGCGAGCCCCGTGGTATCGCCCAACGAAAAATATCCGGGAAAGTTTTTGCCCAAGGTTCCCATCAATCCCGGGATGCGGGATGCGACGACGGGGACCGACGAGGACAACGCTTCGGACAAAACGTTTGAGCTTCCCTCCATTTCGGAAGTAAGCGACAACAGATGACTTTCGGCCAACGCTCTCCGGGTTTTCCAATGCGGCCATTCACCGACCCAGCGGTAGCGCGGGTTGGCCCGCGCTTCCGCCCGCGCGCGCTTGGCGAGCCTGTCGTCCAGCGCAAGGCCGATGTGGAGCACTTTTATGCGCGAATTCGCCGGCAGGCGGCGAGCGGCCAACGCTGTGCGCAATGGATCTTTTTCCCTCCGCAAATGGCCGATGACGCAAACCTTGAAGACCGGCTCATCCCATTGTGACGGCTTGCCGTTATAACGCTCGGCGGACTGGTAGATGACACGGGTTTTGCCCTGAAACCGCGCGGGGAGTTCGGTCAAGGCCTGCTTCTGGAGCACCACCAGCCGCGTGCCCAATTCTAGCGAACGGTGCGCGTTGCGGCTGCTGTGTATGTCGCGATACAAATCCGTCCCGGTCAAAGCGACGATCAGCGGGAGGTCCGGGTGACTTCGGTGAAATTTTCGAACGGACTCGTAACTCCGCCGGGCGTGAAGCGCGATCATCAAATCACAGCGGCCGCCGTCATAGGTCTGACGCACGATGACTTTGTGACCGAGGCTACGCAGCAGGCGCGCCCATCGCAGCGCGGTCATTTTGTTGCCGTTGTTGATGCTCAACGGCGCCGGCGTGATGAGTTGGATAATCACGGGCTCTGATTATTTTGCACAGGTGCGAAATCCAGCCCAGACGTCGCGCCGGTCAGGCGTGTAGAAGTTTCTCCAGGTATTTCGGATGAGCAGCGAACTGGTGGCCCAGCAGCCGCCGCGCAGAACCTTATGGCTGCCGAACCACGGCTTCGAGTATTCCTTGTAGGGATCGACGATAAACCCTGGATAGGGAAGGAAATTGTCCGCCGTCCACTCCCAAACGTTGCCGATCATCTGGCGACACCCGAAAGCCGCGTCGCCGGCGGCGTGGGCGCCGACTTCAACGATGCCACGGCCCTGCCAGTCGAGATTGGCTCGCTCCGGTACCGGCGCGTCGTTTCCCCAGGGAAAGTAACGCCGCGACTCACCCAGCTCACGACTATCCCGCGCCGGCGCTGCCGAGGCGGCGACCTCCCACTCGGCTTCCCGCGGCAGCCGGCGCCCCGCCCAATTGCAGTAAGCTTCGGCTTCGTACCAGTTCACGTGAACGACGGGAAGGTGCGGCTGGAGCGGAACGTACCGGTCAAAAATACGCTGCAGCCAGCGTCCATTCGATTCGCACCGCCAGTACACCGGGTGATCGAGTGGTCCCGCGCCGGTCGAGGGCTCTGCGGTTTTACTACCGGTGCTTCGGTTGAAAAATTTCGCAAAGGACTGCTCGAGCTGCGGCGCGCCGCCGGTTTTTAACCAATGCCAGCCCGCTTCGCTCCAAAAACGAGCTTTGTGGTAGCCGCCGGCTTCGACAAAGGCAAGAAAGTCGCCGTTCGTGACGGGAGCGCGCGCCATGCGAAACGATTGGACCTCGACCGGGTGCGCCCATTTTTCGTTGTCGAAGACAAAAGGGAAATCAGCACTGGCGCCGATCATGAATTCGCCGCCCGGGATCTCGACATCTCCTGGATCAAAAGAGATCTGGTTTGGCTCTGGGGCAGGGCTCCTCATCTCCCGGAAACGCGGACTCGGATAGCCGAGCGTCTGCCGGGTGTAAGCGAGTGCCTCGGCGTGCATCCCTTCATGGAACGCCGCGAGGAGATAAAAGTAATGCTCGTCCTGTGAAAGGTCGCGCGCCCTATCGAGATATTCGATGCACCGCTCGAGAACCTCTTCCATATAGCGAAGCGTGTCCCGGCGTTCTGGCAGAAGCAGTTCCCAGCGGGTGTCGTGGGCCACGTCCGTAGAATTGTAAAGCCGGTCGCCGTGTTCGAGGAGCGGCGGTTGCTTCTTCAGGTGCCGCAGCACCCAAAACTCCTGAAACCAGGCGATGTGTCCGATTTCCCAGAGCGGTGGATTTACAATCGGAAGACTCGGTCCGATCATCTGCTCGTCGTCGAGATCCACGGCCAGATCGAGCGTGCGCGAGCGAAATTCGCGCATGATCGGGATGAGCCGGCGTCCGGTCATCTGCGCCAGAGGCGCGCCGGGTCCGCGTGTGGATTGTCGTGCGTCAGCCATGGGGATTACGGTTCGGGCGGTTATTCCTGCTTAGTAAATTGTCTACCGAAAATGACGCAGGATAACAAATCGTACGTAGTGGTTCGGTTAGAGTACGCCGGAAAGGCTAAGGTCAAGAAAGATTACTCGCCAGCGCCCGGAATGACAACGAAGTACCTAGACTATCATCTCGAACCCTTCGACTGGGCTCAGGGTAGACTCCGTGAGAGATCTTGCGCGAACTGAACCACTACGGAATCGTAAAGATCTGCAGTTAAACTCAGTTAGCGACTAAATTCAACGCGTGGCCGCGATCATCGAATTCAGCCAGGGACGAATCTCGCGAGCCCATTTTTCTCCGCGATGCTTGCGCACGTAGGCGATCGCAGCCCTCAAGCGAGCCCGCTCGAAGGCCGCTATTCGCGGCGCATCGGTGATCTTCTTCGATCGTATGCTGTCGCGGCAAAATTTTCGAATCGTCCGCCATGAGGGAAGGGCCTCGGCTCCGAAGCGCGATCGGACGATTGCGCTCCAGCTCGATTCTCCATCGTACGCCGCCGGACGCGCGGCGTAGTCGAAACAAGTCGCCAGCGGAATGAAGCTTAGCTCCTCTTGCAAGAGCGGATTGTTGAGATAGCCGTACACGGCTTCAGGTAAACGGGGATCCCGGCCTTGCAGCGGTTCGATATGCAGTTCGTCCCTCATGGATAGATCGTTGACCGGGTAGTTGTCCCAGACGATGAGTTTGTGCTTCACTCGTTTGGCAATTTGTCGCACGTGCGCCAGAGTGATTCTCTTTGACACTACCGCCGGTCCTGTCCATAAGCAGGCGATGTCCGAAGGCAGATATCGCCCGAGAGTCTCGAGGAACCGCGGTTCAAAGTCACCGAAAGTACGTGCCAGTAATGGATCGGGCGTATAATAGGAGGGACAGAGCCACCATTCGACGTCTTTCCAGGCGCTGGGCTGCAGCGTTTGTATCGCTTCCATCCACGTCGCTTCGGCCCGTGCCAAGCTGTTGGCGAACCTTCTGCGGTCTCGCTCATGCCCGAGACGGGAGGGTATGTCGTCGAACAAGACCGCGAAAACTCGGATGCCGACATCATAGAAACGCTGCGCCTTTGTAAGGAGAACACGGAGCGGTTTCTCAGCAGAGAAGCAGAGATTTTGACCCGGGTGAAAGCCGTAAACGAAATCAATTTTTTTTCTTTGCGCGGCTTCGATCACTCGGCGAAGAGATTTCCACCGCGCGGGCGGATAGGGGTCGGCCCAGCGGACGCGGTGATAAGGGTCGTCCTTGGGAGCGTAGAGATAGGTGTTCATCCCTTGGCTGGCGCCAAACTCGAATATTTCCTGGCGATGCGCCATGCTCCATAGCGGGCCAAAAAATCCTTCGACGATGCCGCGCCGTTGGAAGATTAACGGCCGACTCATGGCTCGCAATCTGTCACAGCCACAGAGTGCTGGCAAGTTTTTTCTTGCCTATGATGCCGTAGTTACGTAATCTTGAAACTTCGGTAAGTCGATATGAGCGGTAATTTTGGCCGATACGGTTCGCTGCTTCTCTCCTTGACTGTCTGGCTCGCGTCTGAGACGGTCGCCGGAGCGGCGGGTGCTGCAGATTCGACCGAGATGATTCGTATTCCGTCCGGCGCCTTCGTGATGGGGAGCAATGAAGGTCCTGCCGACGAGCGTCCCCGGCATCAAGTTTTCTTCGAGGAATTTTGGATCGACCGAACCCCGGTCACGAATGCACAGCTGGCGGCGTTTCTCAACGGCGCGGGGCCCAGCCGCGAGTCCTGGTACGACATCGACGATGGTGACGCGCGGATTCACCAGCGCGAAGGGCGGTTCCTCGCCGATGCCGGATACGAAAATCATCCGGCGGTGGAAGCGTCCTGGTTCGGCGCCGTGGCCTATTGTGCCTGGGCTGGAAAACGGCTGCCGACCGAAGCGGAATGGGAAAAGGCGGCGCGCAGCGGCGATGGACGAAAATATCCCTGGGGGAATGAAGCGCCGGATCGCTCGCGCGCACAGTTCGGCGCGCCCTACAACCAAACGGCTCCGGTCGGCAGCTTTCCTCGAGGCGCAAGCCCGTACGGGGCGCTGGATATGGCCGGGAACGTCTGGGAGTGGGTGAGCAGCGCCTATCTGGCGTACCCGTACAATCCGACCGACGGACGGGAAGACTTGACACGTCCTGAAGTTCGCGGCACAAGAGGGGGCGCTCACGATTCCTCGGCCGCGGAGTTGACGACTTCGCACCGGGGACGCCAGGTATCACGCAATTTTCGCTCGGGACACCATAATATCGGCTTTCGTTGCGCGCGCTGAAGATAATGTCACTGCCGTTTTTAGCGGTCTTGGCTGAAAAAGAGACCACTGACTACGCGACCACTGGACTACACGGTCTGTCGTCTATAGTCCGTCGTCGTGTATGTCGCACAAGCGATCGACCCGGAAGGGCGCACCGTCCGAAGCCCGGGATGAGTCCGAGCTAGCTTCGTTCCGCAATCGGCGAATGCCTATTCATCTGCTCATACAAGGAATAACAATCGGGGTTGTGGTGGCGGTGCCGGTGGGCCCCTTGGGCCTCCTCTGCATCAATCGCGCCTTCTCGATGGGTGCGATGTGCGGCTTGCTTTCAGGTCTGGGTGTGGCGACAGCCGACGCTTTGGCTGCCGGCGTCGCCGCACTGGGCCTTTCCTTGATCTCCCGTTTTTTCGCCGATCATCAGATTCTGTTGCGCCTGATCGGCGGTCTCTTTCTATGCTGCCTCGGGTATAAGATCTATAAGACGGAACCCGCGAGGCAGGCGCGGCTGGTCGATGTCAATGGCCTGTTGGGAGCCTATGCAACCACTTTTCTCCTCACCATTTCCAACCCGGTAACGATCCTTTCGTTCGTCGCGATTTACGCCGGCTGGGGAGTGGAGAGTCTGAGCGGCCACTACCTGGCCGCCGGGGTGCTGACGCTTGGTGTCTTCACCGGCTCTTCTCTTTGGTGGGTCGCAATGTTCGTCGGAATGACGTCCTTTCGGGACCGATTCAGCCTCCACCTTCTCGAGTGGATTCACAGATTATCGGGAGCGGTCATTGTCGGCTTTGGAATTATCGTTTTGTTAACCCTTTCACCCCTCAAATTTCTTTTCGGAATCGACTTTTGATCCATTCCACGCTCTGATCCTTCCGCCGGAGCCGCGCCAAACATGAAAGGAAGTTTCACGAGCTTTTCTTGAACAACAGCAGCGAGAACCATCGGTTGGGATCGGTGTAGTGATCGATCGGGTCCAGGGCGAAAAACCGCAGCTGTTGCTGCAACCGCTCGGGGTCGAATTTGCGGCTGATTTCCACGAGTATTTTTTCGTCCCTTTCCCAATGGAAGGACGCTGCGAACGGCGGGAACTGGATTTCTTGAGGCGCCGTCGAAACCGCGTACATTTCGATTTGTCTCCAGTCGGGGTTGTAGCAGGATGAATAGCGCATCTTGCCCAGATCGAAGTTGCTGCCGACGCTCCGGTTGACGGCGTGAAAAACATTGAGAATGAACTCGGCGGTCACTCCCTGAGAGTCGGCGTAGGCCTGCTCCACAGTTTTCACATCCTTGACGCGGTCGGCTCCCAGCAGGAGATAATCTCGGGGTCCCATCGCCTGCGACAAAACGTCAAAAAACCGGACGAAGGAGTCGGGCCGGAAATTGCCGATGGTGCTGCCGAGGAAAACAAACAGCGTAGGCAAATTTTCGTCGATGCTGGCAACACCGTCTTCGTAGCGCGCGTGTAAGCCGTAGAATTCTATCTGCGGAAAATACCGGCGCACGGCATCCCTCGATGCTCGGAGTCCGGGCAAGCTCACATCGATCGGAGCGAAGATTCCCGATCCGTGTTGCCTGACTTGCGCCTCCAACAGGTGCGTGGTTTTTTTAGCCGAGCCGGCCCCCAGTTCGACAATACACCGTACCGGCGCTGACTCGATAATCCGCGGCGCCTCCCAGGCCAGGATGGCGTTCTCGGTGCGTGTCAAATAGTATTCCGGCAAGTCGCAGATTCTTTCAAAAAGTTCCGCGCCGCGCTCGTCATAGAGATGATAAGGCTCCAACCATCGAGGCTGGTCGAAGAGCGTTGTCAGAATGGATCGTCTCGGATCTTCCGTAATCGCGCCGCCTTCGAGGGACCAAACGGCGGGTTCGGATTGGCGCCACAGGTGGCGTTTGGCGGGAGAGAACAGCGTCGCTGAATTTTCATTTGGCATCGGCCTTGAGACTATAAAAGAAAAATAGCTGGCATGTCTAGGCACGGCCATGTTAAAAATTTAACCCAAATGGAATCTTCGAAGACGATCGAGTTTTGCCATGTCAGCTATGAGCTTCCGGATGGAAAAATCCTCCTGAAAGATTTGAACCTGGAAGTTTCGCGAGGGGAAACACTGGTGCTCCTGGGGCGGAGCGGCTCCGGGAAAACGACCACGATGAAGCTCATCAACCGCTTGCTCGACCCCACTGCGGGCGAAGTGAGAGTCGAAGGCAGGTCGACTTTGCACTGGGATCCGATCCGGCTTCGCCGGCGTATAGGTTACGTCATTCAGGAAGTCGGTCTGTTTCCGCATTTGACCCTGGAAGGAAACGTCGGAGTGGTGCCGCGTCTCGAGGGATGGGAGAGCGAAAGAATCAAATCTCGAGTGCGCGAGTTGCTGACTCTCGTGGGCCTGGATCCCGAACGCTTCGTGTCGCGTTTTCCCCGCGAGCTTTCCGGCGGACAGCGCCAGAGAGTCGGAGTGGCGCGAGCGCTGGCGGCGGACCCGCCGGTTATTTTGTTGGATGAGCCGTTTGGGGCGCTGGATCCCATCACGCGCCGCGACCTGCAACAAGAATTTCGGCGGCTGCAGGAACGCTTGAGAAAGACCATGGTCTTTGTCACGCATGACGTGCGCGAGGCGTTCGTCTTGGCGACCCGCATCGGGCTCGTCAAAGACGGCCGTATGGTGCTTCTCGGCCCGCCTTCAGAACTGTTGGAATCCACCGATCCTGAAGCGCGCGCATTCGCGGACTGTCTTTACGAAGCGCAGCCTGTCGGGAGTCCGGCGTGAGCCTGCTCGACTTTCTGGTGCGCAACCAGCGGGAGGTGCTGGAGCTGATCTTGGAACACCTTTTTCTGGTGTTCATCTCTACGGGCATTGCCGTTCTCATCGGGGTCCCGCTGGGAATTTTGCTGACGCGAAGACCAGGTCTGAGCAAGCCGGTGCTCGGTTTTGCCAATGTCATGCAGACGGTGCCGAGTCTTGCCTTGTTCGGCTTTCTCATTCCCCTCAACCTTTATTTATTCCATGTTCGCCTTGTCGGCGGCATAGGGGCGCGCACGGCCATTGTGGCTCTGGTCCTCTACTCTCTGCTGCCGATCATCAGAAATACATTCATCGGGATTAACACGGTGGATCCGGCGATCCGTGAGGCCGGCCGCGGCATGGGGATGACCGATCGGCAGCTCTTGTTTCAGGTGGAGCTGCCGCTCGCGCTCGGCGTCATCATCGCCGGCGTCCGGGTGGCCACGGTCATATGCGTGGGCACGGCGACCATCGCGGCGGCGATCGACGCGGGGGGACTGGGGCGTTACATTTTTCGCGGGCTCAGGATGAACGACAACGTGCTCATCCTCGCTGGAGCCGTGCCCGCAGCATTCATTGCGTTGGCCGCGGACGTGTTGCTGGGCTCTCTTGAGAAAGCGATTCGAGCGGGAGCCGGCGTCCGCAGGAGAGCCAATAAAATCGTCGGGGCTTCGATAGCAGGGGTTGCCGTCGTGGCCGTCGCCGGCGTCATCTTCTTCTATCCGGCAGCTGGAACCGATCGCGTCGCGGTGGGATCGAAAGACTTTACCGAACAGATTATTTTGGGAGAGCTGTTGGCACAGTCCATCGAAGCCAAGCCGGGCTTGAAAGTCGCGAGACGCTTTGATTTGGGAGGCACTCTCGCTCATGAGGCTTTGGTGGCCGGTGAAATCGACATCTATGTGGAATATACCGGGACGGCTCTCTTGGCCATCCTAAAACGCCCGCTGCCAAAGGATGGAACAGAGGTCTATAGCAGTGTGAAGGAGGAATACGAGCGAAGGTTTGACGCGGTGTGGACGGAACCCCTCGGTTTTGAAAACACCTTCGCGATTCTGGTGCGTGGTGAGGATGCGCGCCGTCTGGGCTTGAAAACAGTGAGCGATGCGGCCAAGTTCTCGGCTCAATGGCGCGCCGGCTTCGGGCAAGATTTCATGTCCCGAGCCGACGGCTATCGAGGGTTCGCCCGCACCTACGGGTTTAAGTTTCAAGAAATCAGGGAGATGGATCTGTCGCTGACCTACCGCGCTCTGGCGGAACGGCAGGTGGATCTGATCGCCGGCAACTCGACGGACGGCTTGATTACTCGCTATGGCCTGGTGCAACTGCAGGACGATCGACGTTACTTTCCGCCCTACGACGCCGTGCCGGTGGTCCGCCAGGCGCTGCTGGAACGGCATCCGGAAATACGAGCCGTGATGCAGGACCTCCGCGGGCTTTTGTCGGTGGAAGAGATGAGACGGCTGAATTATCAGGTCGATGGCGAGCAGCGGCAGGCGCGCGCTGTCGTGCGCGAATTTTTACTGGCAAAGGGCAAGTTGAAATGAGAGCGGGGGAGACAGAGAGGGGGTCGAATGATCTGATTACCCGGCCGCATTCCGGATCAACTGCACGTAGAAGCGAATGCAACGCTCATAATCGCCGAGGGCAATCCGCTCGTCAATGCCGTGGAAGCGGGCGGCGTCTTTCGGGCCGATCGTGATCGGCACAAACCGAAAGATATTGCGGGTAAGGTTGGCGTAGTGCCGGGAATCCGTGCCGGCCACCAGCAGGGAAGGCGCCGCAACGGCCGACGGCAACAGGGCGCTACACATAGTTTCCGCCCGGGGAGGGTTTCGCTTCGCTTCCTGGTTTGTGGTTTGAAGTTTAACCCTCACTTTCATCTCCCCCTGCGTCCAGGGGGAGAAAGAGAGGGGGGCCCGTAACGGGAAGGAAAGGGTGTCCCTTATTTGACAAACCTTAAGCCCTTCGTTACGTAGTAAACACCGAGCAAGAGGGAGGAGATATGAGCGATTTCTACAGCGCGTGGTTAGAACGGTCCAAAAATAATCAGAAGATCGTTGATGAAGCGCCGCGAGTATCGCGGTCCAAAGATCTCAAATGGGTGCGCACGCCGCAAGATTACAATGCGGCTTTGATGATCGCGCCGGAGCTTGGCTTTCCAACGGGCGGCAGCTGCCTCATGAGAGCCGAAATCCCCGCCGGCTGGCACACCGGGAAACATAGTCACGGGGAGGAGGCGATTTATATCGAGAGCGGCGAGGGCTTCATGATTCTCGATGATCAGCGTTACGACTTTTTCCCCGGCACAATTTTTCATATTCCCTATCGATCGCCGCATCAGCTGTTCAATACCGGCAAGGTCCCCGTCGGATACCTTTCCGGTCTGGCTTGGCATCTCGAAGCTGCAGTGTACATGGGCAAGATGGAACAGTTAGGAGAGTGCGGTGAAAATGATTCGAGAGTTTTGGCTCAATTCCCCCGCGAGGCGTCCCAGTATTGGCCGGAAGACGGCCGGCGCATCTCAATGCACCAACAACAATTCGAAAAATCCGATGAATCTAAACATGGCGCGACCTATTTTCTCATGGGCCGAAGCGGTAAACAGAACGGCTTCAAGGCCACGGGTGTGGCGATCAGTTCAATCTTCGTAGACCTACCCAAAACCAAGAGCCACAGTCATGCTCACCCGGAAGCCTACTTGTACGCCCTCGAAGGCGACGGTTATTCCGAGATCGGCGGCAAACGGTATGACTGGAATCAAGGCGATGCGGTTCATGTGCCGCCGGGCATGTTGCACCATCAGCATTTTAATCCTTACGACAGGGATATGAAGGAGCTTCGCTTCGAGTTTGGCGTCCGGTACTGGTTCGTGGATCAATGGAAAGGATACACCACGGTTGATAAACATCTAAGAGCGACGACGCACATGATCGATTGAGC
>DASTOD010000755.1:0-4283 GCA_035762645.1 Binatia bacterium
CATCGCGCACGACCTCTCCGTAGTGCGCCACATTAGCGATCGGATCGCAGTCATGTACTTGGGAAAGGTCGTCGAAGTCGCTGAACGCCAGGAGCTTTACGAAAATCCGCTCCATCCGTATACCAAGGCCCTCCTCTCGGCCGTCCCCATTCCAGACCCCGTTATCGAGAGTAAGCGCGAGCGCATCGTGCTTAGAGGAGAAGTCTCAAGCGCCGCCAGTCCTCCCAGCGGGTGCGTATTTCATCCGCGGTGTCCGATCGCCGTCGAAGCATGCAGCGAAGGGGTCCCTGAACTGAAAGAGATAAGACCCGCTCACTGGGCCGCCTGTATCCGTGTCTAACGATGGGGCTCGACTCTTGACAGCCCAAAGATAGATGGAATAGGTCTAAAGCCGTAGAACGAGGGCCGGCAGTTGTCGTCAGCGCTAAATGAACAACCTAGAGAACCAAAAACGGAGGTGCATCATGAGAGATTCAAGAGTACTCAGCAGGAGCGGGTATCTCACGAGTGCCCTGACGATTTTTCTCGCGTTGATTCTTTTTCAGGGCTCTGGACCGGCCGCAGAAAAAGAAAAGCCGCGCCACGGAGGGGAATTGGTGTTTGCGGTCGGAGGAACCCCTCCCTCTTTTGATGGTCACAGAGAGACAACCTTCGCCATGCTCCATCCTGTCGCTCCTCATTACAGCACCCTTTTACGTTTCGATCTCTTGAATTATCCAAAGATCATTGGAGATGTGGCGGAAAGCTGGTCCATGTCCAAGGATGGGCTGACCTATACCTTTAAGCTCCGTAAGGGGATCCAGTTCCACGATGGCAGTCCATTGACGTCAAAAGACGTAAAAGCAACTTACGAAAAGATCATCTTCCCGGCGAAGGGAGTGGCCAGTGCCCGTCAGGCCTATTATTCTATGGTCGATAAGATCGAAACGCCGGACATCTATACAGTCGTCTTTCACCTCAAGCGTCCTTCGTCTTCCTTGTTAGCCAATCTTGCCTCTCCCTGGAACTTCATTTACAAGGCCGAGATCCTAGATAAGGATCCCCGCTGGTACGAGAAGAACGTCATGGGAACCGGCCCCTTCGCTTTTGTCGAGCACGTGCCGGGCTCCCACTGGGTGGGAAAGAAGAACCCCAACTATTTCATAAAAGGTCGGCCCTACCTGGATGGCTACAGAGCCATCTTCATTCGCGACACCGCTCCCCGGGTGGCGGCGATCCGGAGTGGCCAAGCGCTGATCGAGTTCCGGGGATTCAATCCAGCGGCCAGGGACGACCTCGTGAAGGCCTTGGGTAATAAGATCGTCGTTCAGGAGAGCTCGTGGATCTGCAATCTCACTGTGGCAATTAACAATGAGAAAAAACCCTTCAACGATCCGCGCGTCAGACGCGCCCTCACCCTCGCCATTGACAGGCACGAGGGCTCCAAGGCCCTTTCCCAGATCTCGCTTATGAAATATGTCGGCGGGATGTTCCGGCCCGGATCGGAGTTCGCAGCACCTGAGGCGGAGCTGACGAAGCTCGCTGGCTTTGGCAAAAATATCGAAGCGTCCCGTAAGGAAGCCAGCAGGCTCTTAAAAGAAGCTGGGATTTCCGAGGGTTTTTCCTTTACCCTCAAAAACCGAAATATCAAAGAACCCTATGAGGTCACAGGAGTCTTTCTCATTGATCAGTGGCGGCGGGTCGGCCTCAACGTCACACACGTCCAACAGGAAGAGGGAGCCTATTTCAACGATTTCAGGCAGGGGAATTACGACGTCGGCATCGATTTCAACTGTGATTTCATGGACGAGCCTGATTACCAACTTTTAAAATTCTTGAGCAGCGATAAAAGCCCGCTGAACTACGCGCGGTACAAGGACCCGGTCCTGGACGACCTCTATGAAAAGCAGGGCCACGCGGCCAATCTCAAGGAGCGGATCAAGCTTCTGCGGCAATTTGAGAAACGGGCTCTCGACGAACAGGCCTATCAATTCCACATCCTCTGGTGGCAGCGGATTGTCCCCTACTGGGCCAAGGTCAAAGGCTTCGGAAGGACGCCGAGCCATTACTTCATGCATCTGGGAGACATCTGGCTGGCGGAGTGATTATGGACGCTATGCGCTAAGCGCTCGGCGCAAAGCGTTCTGAATCATGCGGCGGTACATCCTCAAGCGGCTGTTGCTCATGATTCCCACCCTGTTCGGGGTGGCGGTCCTGGTCTTTATCATGCTCCGGGTGGCGCCGGGGGATGTGGTGGAGCTCAAGTACGCCGGGACGGGGACCTATGCCCCCAAAGAAGCGCTCGACCGGGAACGGGCAGAGCTCGGCCTGGATAAACCCCTCTGGCAACAGTTTTTGAACTGGATCTCGGGGATCGTCCGCTTCGATTTTGGCAACTCAATGTGGACCGGCAGGCCGATTACTTACGAGATCTGGATACGCCTTGAGTTGAGCCTGGAACTTGCCATCATGGCCACGGTCGTGGCTATCCTCCTCTCCTTACCTTTGGGGACACTCGCGGCACTCAAGCAGGATACTTGGATAGACTACTCTGTGCGGATTTTTTCCATAGCCGGCCTTTCAGTTCCCTCATTTTGGCTGGGAATTATCATCATCCTCGGTTTTCTCATAATTTTTGGGTGGCTTCCGCCGCTTACCTTTACCTCCTTCTGGGTCGATCCTAAAGCCAATTTGACGCAGCTTATCTGGCCGGCCTTGGCTGTGGGCTATCGCTACTCGGCGGTGGCTACCCGCATGACCCGGTCGGCAGTGCTGGAGGTTCTGCGTGAAGATTACATCCGCACGGCGCGCGCCAAAGGTTTGTGGGAAAGAGTCGTTCTTACGCGTCACGCCCTCAAAAACGCGCTGTTGCCCGTGATTACGGTCATCGGCCTCGAATTCGCATTCTTGGTCGGCGGGTTAGTCGTTACCGAACAGGTCTTCAATCTTAACGGCATAGGGAAGCTTTTCGTCGAGTCCATCGCGCAGCGCGACTACATCATGGTGCAGACGCTGGTGCTGCTCATATCGTTTGTCTTTATTTTTGTGAATTTTCTAGTCGACCTGATCAATGCCTGTCTGGATCCGCGAATTCGATACCAGTGAAATAAGAACGGAATAGTGGAGTGATGGATTAATGGGGCAATGAGCCCTCAACGCTCCAATACTCCAACTCTAGTAGCATGGCGAAAGAGAGTGCCCTTATAACCGAGGCTCCTCTGGTCTCACACATGCGCAGGTGGCTCGAAGTCTCTTTGCGCTTTGCCCAGGAGCGGTCGCTGGGCGCAGCGGGCGCGATTATCATCCTGGTGATGATTTTCGGCGCTTTGGTCGCGGACCTGATCGCGCCTTATGATCCCTTGCAAACCGATTATGCCGCGATGCTGCAAGCCCCGAACGCCAGTCACTGGTTCGGCACGGATTCTTTTGGGCGGGATGTATTGTCCCGCCTCATCTACGGCTCACGCACGGCCTTGTGGGTCGGTTTCTCTTCTTCGTTTTTGGGGGCGACGGTAGGGGCCGTGATCGGTGTAGTGAGTGCCTATTTTGGCGGAAAAGTCGACCTAATCGTGCAGCGCTTCATGGACCTTCTCCTCTCGTTTCCGCTGATTGTATTGGCCCTCGTGGTTGTGGCCATTCTGGGAACAGGAACCACGAACGTCATTCTCGCCATCATGATCCCGATGATCCCCCGTTGCGCCCTGGTTGTACGCAGCAGCACCCTGTCGCTGCGCCATATGCCCTTTATCGATGCGGCGCGGGCGTTGGGCTTCGGCCACAGGCGTATCATCTTTCGCCATATGCTGCCCAACGTAATGGCGCCCTATCTCGTCATGCTCACCGCTTTTCAGGGGCAGGCGATTCTGCTCGAAGCCTCTCTCTCTTTCCTCGGCCTTGGAGTCACAGAGCCCACCCCTGCATGGGGCTTGATGCTGCGCGGAGCGGCCGTGGAGTTCGCCGAGCGGGCGCCGTGGATGGCCATCTTTCCTGGGGTGGCCATTAGTCTCTCCGTCTTTGCTTTTAATCTCCTCGGCGACTCTTTGCGCGACGCCCTTGACCCGAAGTTACGGTTGTAACAGGCTGTTGAGAAAAGCGCTCATCTCTTGCGTTGCGCTTGCCTCGCGCCAACGAACCGCACCCCATGCGGACCACCGAACAAGAGGAAAACGAGTGATCCGATCATCTCTAATCAAACCGATCCTATGGATCGGCGGCGGACTGCTGATTGGCTCTGTCGTATGGTGGGCCGTGTCCCAGTATCTGATTCAGAAGGAAGATCCCCGGTCGCGTGAATTCCTGAGCAG
>DASTOD010000756.1:0-10530 GCA_035762645.1 Binatia bacterium
GAAGCTGCCCGTCGACCTGGATGTCCAACGCGTTTTCCAGTGCATGGACGGCGCTCATCTGATAGGCGACCGGACAAATGCCACAAATGCGCGCCGTTATATCCGGTGCCTCCCGAAAGTCGCGCCCGCGTAATAGGGCCTCGAAGAAACGCGGCGGCTCAAAAATATTCAGCTTGACATCGACGACTTCACTGCCTTTCAGCTTGACATACAGCCCCCCCTCGCCCTCCACGCGCGCAAGATGATCGACGCGAATGGTTTTACTGCGCGGACGATCACTTTTCATGGGTTTCGCTCTCTTTGCGGAAAGCTTCCGCGCCGGCGTTGATTCCGCGAAAAGCTCGCACCAGGTCTTCGTTTCGGACTCCCAGACGACGCCACCAGGCGCTCAGCGAAGAGGTGTTAGGAGTTTCCATCGGCCCGAAGCAACCGTAACAGCCCCGTTGGTAGGACGGGCAGAGGGCGCCCCCGCAGCCGTCCTGCGTGACCGGCCCGAGGCAGGGAATGCCTTTGGCTACCATGACACAAACGTTACCGCGTCGTTTACACTCGATGCAGACACTGTGCGTAGGAATGTTGGGCTTGCGGCCGTGAAGAAACGCCGAAATCACTTCGAGAAGCTGGTGTTTGTTGACCGGGCAGCCGCGCAGCTCAAAATCTACTCGGACATGGTTGCTAATGGACGTAGACTTCTCCAACGTCTGAATGTATTCGGGCTTGGCGTACACGATCGAAGTAAATTCTTTCACGTCCTTGAAGTTTCTGAGGGCCTGAATGCCGCCGGCCGTGGCGCAAGCGCCGATCGTAACCAAAAATTTGGAGACTTGCCTCACCTCAAGGACCCGTTGTGCGTCTTGCGGCGTTGTTATCGAACCCTCAACGAGCGAAAGGTCGTACGGGCCGCGCAGGGTGGCGCGGGTGGCCTCTCGAAAATGAGCGATTTTAACCTCACCGGCCAAACTGAGAAGCTCATCCTCACAATCGAGCAGGCTGAGTTGACAACCATCGCAGGAGGCAAACTTCCACACCGCAAGAGTCGGTTTTTTCTTTTTTCGTTGCGCCGTGTGCGATCTCATTTTACCTCGGCCCAGCAACACAATCAGCTCGGAACAGTATCATGACCAAAAAGCATCGTATATCGTGTCTCATCCATCGACGACTCGGAACGAAGTCCCTCACTCTAACTCTCTCCCCGAACGGGGCGAGAGAGTAATCCGAGCCTTCTCTCAACCCTCGCCCTCCGGGAAAGGGAAGGGTGAGGGTCACGTTTAGATTTCGCGCGTCTCAAACCAGTGCCTGATCCCTGCATACGAAAAAACCGGGCCGTCTTTGCAGACGAAAGTCGGGCCAAACTGGCAATGACCGCAAAAACCGACGGCGCACTTCATGTTCCGCTCCATTGAAAGAAAGATCTTTTCGCTTGCAAGGCCGCGTTTCTGAAGCTCCCGGATGACAAATTGCATCATAATCTCCGGACCGCAAACCATCGCCGTCGCGTTTTTCGCGTCCCAGTCCGCTTTGGAAATCAGCGTTGTGACAACGCCGACATGACCCTGCCAATCGCTTGCGGCGCTGTCGACCGTAACCTCCACCTCCACGTCAAAGCGGTCGCGCCATCTCTCCAATTCCTTTTTATACAAGAGGTCCTTGGGAGTCCGCGCGCCGTACAACACGAATATCCGGTGGTAGTTTTCCCGCGCGCGAAGAAGTGTGTACAAGACGGGCCTGAGTGGGGCGAGACCGATCCCTCCGGCGACGATGATGATATCCCCGCCAGTCGCCTGCTCCACCGGCCAACAACTCCCAAAGGGACCGCGCACGCCTATGACGGCTCCGGCCTTCAAACGCGCGATGCTGTGAGTCACCGCGCCCGCAGCGCGGACGGTATGGACCAGCATCCCTCTGTTTGACGGAACTCCGCTCATCGAGATCGGCACCTCGCCCACGCCGAAGACATAGAGCATGTTGAACTGCCCCGCGGCAAAGGAGAAACTAATGTCGGAACGGCTTGGCTCCAGCTCCAGCGTGAGAACGTCGTGGGTTTCCTTCCGGACGCGCTTCACGAACCATGGCTCCGGGATCATGGGATGCGCGGCGGTCATTTCAACGCCTCTCCCGGCTTTCCGTAAACGTCAATCAGTTGGAGCCGGGTCGCCTGCAAGCGCTCGATGATGATTACCGAGAATCGCTTCATCAGCTCGTAACCCAGATCGTGATTTTCTTCGCACTTTTTGCGGAGACAGCTCCCGTCGAGGGCAAAAGCCAGCGTTTCTTCCAACGCGCGCGCATCAAAAGTCCACCGATACGGCGGGAAGAGCCAGGACCAACCCAACACCTCCCCCGCTCCGAGGGTCTGAATCTTGAGCGCTCCTCGCCCGGGGACAAATACCTCGATTGCAACCTTGCCCTGACGGATCAGATAAAAATGGTCCGCCTGCTCGCCGTTACGAAAAATCATCTCCCCAGGGCGAAAGCGAACGTTGGAAGCGCACCCCACGAGGATCCGGAAGTGCTCGGGATGGAAGTCCTTAAAAAACGGATGCTCTTTCAGAAGCGGCTCGAGTGTCTGAATCATTGCTTTACTCGTCCGCCATGAGATTTGTCATGTATTAGCGACCTTGCGCCTTTGCGCGAGATCCCCCTCCTTCGTCCTCCCCCGCATGCAGGCTGTGTCGCAATCGCGAAAACCCTCGAGTCATCGGCCTTTCTGTCATTTCGACCGCAGGGAGAAATCTTAGATCCCTCACATTCGTTCGGGATGACAACCATTGCGACACAGGCCAGGGCTAATCATCGCTACCGCTGCCGCGGATCGCCTTGACTTCCTCGGTGATGTCGATGGCGACGGGGCACCACGTAATGCAGCGACCGCAGCCTACGCAGCCCGAGGTCCCGAATTGGTCGATCCAGGTCGCGAGTTTGTGGGTCATCCACTGCCGGTAGCGTGAACGCGAGGTTGTCCGGACCGAACCGCCGTGAATATACGAATGATCCATAGTGAAACAGGAATCCCACTTGCGCCAGCGCTCGGCTTTTTCGCCCGTAAGATCCGTCGAATCTTCCACCGTCGAACAAAAACAGGTGGGACAGACCAAAGTGCAATTGCCGCAGGTAAGACAGCGGGACGCAACGTCATCCCAGCGGGGGTGCTCGAGGTTATTGTAGAGCAACTCCTTGATGTCGTCCGTCTTCATGGTTCGTCCCATATGCGCAGCCGTGTTTGCGATCACCCGCTCGGCGCTTTCTTCCTCGCTCGCCTCCGCCTCGCGATGAGGTATTTCTTGCAAAACTGCTTCTCCCTGCTCGGTGCCGGTCTCAACGACAAAGTAGTGCAGCGAATTCTCCAAAACTTCGGTGAGTGCCAGATCAAAACCAAAGGTCGCCCTCGGACCGGTTTTCATGGAAACACAAAAACAGGTTCCGCCGGCTTGGCCGCAGTTGAGAGCGACAATAAAAACCCCTTCGCGCTGGGCCTTGTAGTGCAGATCGACATAAGGCCCCCCCTGGAACACACGATCTTGGACCGCAATCGCATGGATCTCGCACGAACGAACGCCGATAAATGCAAGAGGCGGAGCTCTTTCCGGGTCGGCATGAACACTAAAAGAAGCTTCTCGCTTTTCCGCGCTCCACAGACGGAGGGCTGGAGGAAACAGAAATTTCTTCCACGAGTGCGGTCCTACCGCATATCCAAACAGGGCAGGATCGGCCCGGCGCTTGAGACGATAAGTCCCGCCTTCTTGTTCATCGCTCCAGCCTTGCGGCAAATCGGACGCCGAGGACAATTCGTCATAGACGATTGCCCCGTCGCGCACCGTGGGGCCGACAATCCGGTAGCCGCGCCGCTTGAGAGCGCTAAAGAGCGCGCCAAAATCGGATCGCTCGATAACCGCTCTACTCATAGTTCCACGCCCATTGGTCTAGTGATAGTTCCGCAGCCTTCTCATCGCCTCGCCTGCGCCGGAGCGCTGCAGTCATCATCACTCATTACCACAATTCACGTGATAAATAATCAGGCGCCCTCCAACGCGCCCGTGAACCTTAGCCCCGACTGGTTTTATCTCGTTCGCATCTCTGACGAAATCCGCGGAGTTTTTTGCATTTGTGAAAAAAACAGCGTCAGATGTTGGCTGTTTCTTGGCACAAAATCTGCTCCCTCAAGAGTCGATCATGATAACGACAGTCGTAGACCGCCGGCGGGACGATCGAGGCACTCCATCCCGTTTGCAGATTGTTTCTTCAGCTTTTCTGACGAAGCTCGCCAGGCACCTCGGGTTGATCGCTTGCCTGCTGATACTGGGCCAGACCAGCAGTCGTTCCGTGGCCGGCCAGATAGGAATCTTTCTTTTGATCGTCCTCGCCGCCGCGCTGAACGCCACCGGCCGCGCATTACGGTCTCGTTTCTATGGTAAGCAAAAACTTTTATGATCGCCGAGCTCCTCGCGCCCGCGAAGATTGTTTTTAATCTCAAAGGGGATTTTTCTCAAGTTATCGATACCCTCGGCGGTCAGTCCTCCATACCGGGTCTGGCGGCGCAATGGCGGGAAAAGGCAGGGAATCAGCACGCCGACCGCTTCAGCTATATTGGCGACGGAGTAGCGGTGCCGCATCTTCGCATCGAGAACCTCGCCGTACCCGAATTGATTCTCGGTCTTTCCCGGGACGGCATCAGGTTCAACAATCATGTGATTAAGGTCGTCTTGTTTCTGGTCACGCCGGCAGAGCAACCGGCTCAACACCTACAGCTCCTTCAGCGCATCTGCTCGCTTCTACCGGCTATCCGCGACGAGCTGCTCGCCCAGCAAAACCCCGCGCGGCTGCTTCAAGTCGTCGCTCGCGCGGAGCAACAATCCGCGCTCCCAACGTACATGAATCTCACCCAGGACCAGATCGGGTTCGAGCTGCAAACGGATCTGACAAACGGGCTCACGTCCGGAGAAGCAGCCGCGCGTCTGGCACGTTATGGACCCAATGTTCTCAGGCGCGGCTATCGCACGCCGTGGCATCTAAAACTGATCAGAAACCTTTTTAGCTTTTTCGCCGTGCTTCTCTGGATGGCCGCGCTGCTCTGTTTTGCTCCCGGCGTGGACCTGCCGCAGCTCGGGGTGGCCATTTTAGCCGTCATCCTCATTAACGGCATCTTCGCGTTTCTTCAAGAGCACAAATCCGACCGCGCGCTCGAAATATTGCAACAGCTGATCGCGCAGACATGCCGGGTGATTCGCGATGGCAACATGGTCGAGATCGAAGCCGGCGAACTGGTTCCGGGCGATGTGGTGATTCTCGAAGAAGGCGATCTCGTGCCCGCCGATGCGCGCTTGGTCGAGGCGGTTGAAGTCGAGGTGGATAATTCTTCTCTCACCGGTGAGTCGACTCCGGCGCACCGCTACAAATCCGACCAGCCGGTTTTGATCTCCGGCAGATTTCTCTGGATCGAACTTCCCAACATGGTTTTCTCCGGAACCTCACTGATTCGCGGCCGCGCGCGGGCGGTCGTCTTTGGCACCGGGATGAACACCGAGATCGGAAAAATCGCCAACCTGACGCAACAAATCCAAATCGAAGACAGCCCTCTCCAGAAACAGCTGCGCACCACGGTCTATGCCATCGCAGCCATTGCCGGCGGCTTAGGCTTGGTCTTTCTTTTTTTGGGTTGGTTGGTTGCGGGACTCACTTTTCTGGAAGCGTTTGTTTTTTTCATCGGCCTTTTCGTCGCCAACGTTCCGGAAGGGCTTTTGCCGACCGTAACCTTATCTCTGGCCATGGGTGTTCAGCGCATGGCCAAACGCCACGCTCTGGTCAAGAGCCTGCCTTCTGTGGAAACGCTGGGCTGCACGACCGTGATCTGCTGCGATAAAACCGGCACACTGACGCAGAATTTGATGATGGTCACGGAATTGGCCGTGGACGGGCGGTGGATCAGCGTATCGGGTGTCGGTTATCAGCCTCGAGGAGACTTCACTCTCGACGGCAAGCTTCTCCCGGTTGAACGCATATCTCGCTGGACAGCGTTGCGCCGTCTGCTCGAGTGCGCGTTTATCTGTAACAACGCCCGCTTGGAAAAAAGCGGCGCAGACTACCGCGTCATCGGCGATCCCACCGAGGGCGCGCTGGTTTGTCTGTCCGAAAAGGCGGGTCTGCGCGGCACTCATCTGCGCCTCCATCTCAATCCATTTGAATCCATTCGAAAACGGATGAGCGTCGTGGTGAAGGTGGATCGGCGTGACGAGCCCACCATCTATGCGAAAGGGGCGCCGTTGGAAATGCTTCGACGCTGCGACCGAATCCTGTTCGGAAACGAGGCGCGGCCGTTGACCGATGCTGACCGCAAGCGGATTACAGAGGAGAACGACTCGATGGCGAGCCGTGGTCTCCGCGTTCTCGCCTTTGCCTATCGGGATGGCGAAGAGCTGCAAGGCATCCCTTACACTCCCGAGCACATTGAAGATCATCTCATTTTCTTGGGTCTCGCAGCCTTGTCGGATCCCGTTCGGCGCGAAGTTCCAGGAGCGATCCGTGCCTGCCACAGCGCAGGGATTCGCGTCATCATGATCACCGGAGACTACGCGCTGACCGCGTTGACTATCGGCAAGCAAATCGGGTTGGGCCAAGACTCCGAGATCCGGGTCTTTACCGGAGCTGAAATTTCCGAAATGGACGACGACCAGGTCCGGGCTGTCCTCGCCCAACAAGAAACCCTTTTCGCCCGTGTCGCACCCGAACATAAGTTGCGAATCGTTTCGCTGCTGAAACAAATGGGCGAAATCGTCGCCGTCACGGGTGACGGCGTCAATGACGCGCCGGCGTTAAAAAAAGCCGATATCGGCATTGCCATGGGCCTGCGCGGTACTGACGTCGCCAAAGAAGCGGCGCATATGATCCTGACCGACGATAACTTCTCCTCCATCGTCGCCGCCATCGAAGAAGGACGAGCGATCTTCGAGAACATCAAACGCTTCATGGCCTATATTTTCAACAGCAATCCGCAGGAAATGTATCCCTATATCTTTTGGGCCTTGTTTCCGGGTGTGCCGCTCGCGATGACCGTCATGGGCGTGTTGGCCGTGGATGTGGGGACGGATCTAATTCCGGCTATGGGACTCGGCGTCGAGCCCCCTGAAGAGGGCATCATGGACCGTCCGCCGCGGCAGCGCGACGAGAAGCTGCTTTCGCTCAAGTTTATTCTACGCTCGTATTTCGTTCAGGGGACACTTCTCGCCTTGAGTTGTTACGCTACCTATTTTTACATGGGCTGGGTATTGGGCGCCTGGCGGCCGGGATGGAACTTCTCCGCCATGCCGCAATCCCCTATCGGTTTAAGACTGCAGGAAGCCTCACAAGCCTACCTGCAAACTTTAACGGCGTATTTTTTCCCGACGGTAACGACTCAGATCGCCAACGTTCTCTGTAAGCGGTCTTCAAAGACCTCTCTTTTCTCCCGCGCCTTTCTAACGCCGCTTCGCCGCCGTGACTCTTTGCAAGCCATCGCCGCCTGGCGACCACCGCGTTACACGACGCGCGTGCGCATTGACTACCATGTCAAAGGCGCGACGGAATTTGTCGCGGCGCGTGCGTTTCTCGCGCTTGCGGTAAGCCTCCTGCTCCTTCCATTCAGGTTTGTTTGGATGCTGATTTTGCAGTTAATGACCGCGCTGGAACGACCGTTGATCGCGCCGTTTGCCGGTTGGCTGGCGCGGTTTCTGGAGCGGCACCACGTGGTTTTCAATCTGATCTCGAACCCGCTCATCGACGCCGGAATTCTATTTGAGCTGGGGCTTTGCTATCTCTTCTTCTACACGCCGCTCTCCGAGGTTTACTATTTTGCCCCCGTGCCCTGGCACGTTTATATATTCGCCTTTCACGGCACGATTCTGCTATTGATCTTTGAGGAGATAAAAAAGTATTACCGCCGAAAAGGTTATGCGCTGGAGGTTCTAGGTTGACAGCGTCATTCAGCACTCTCCAAGGCCTCGTCGCCTCGTTTGCCGAGCGAGAAGGAGACACCGCCCTGATCGGTTTTAACAAGGAAGGGTCGCAAAGCTATTCCTTCGCAGAACTTGCCGATCTGGTCCAGCGACTGGCGGGTGGTCTCGTCAACGCGGGCCTGGAGCCGGGCTCCAGGGTACTCCTGTTTGCGCCGAATCAGGCTGAATGGATCATTATTTGCCTCGCGCTCGTCTCCGCGCGGGCGGTGCCCGTGCCGGTCGACATCCAGATCGGTCGAGAAGAGCTTCAGCATATCTTGCGCCAATGCGAGGCTCATTGGGCCTGCACGACAGCGACTTTAGCTCGCCGCCTTGAAGAGACCGGAATCCGATTGAAGCATATCTTGCTCGATGGCGAGGCGCACGAGCCCGGAAGCTGGCGAAGTTACCTGGCGGCGAGTTCCGGCGACAGCCTGCCGTCTTCTTCCTCCCACGATAGCGCCGTTCTTTTTTACACCTCCGGAACATCGGGCCAACCCAAGGGTGTGCCGCTCACGCATAATAACCTGATGTCGAACGTCAACGCGCTGCTCGATCTCGGCCTGATACGCCCCGACTACCGCGTCCTTCTTCCGCTACCGCTACATCATGTTTATCCCTTCACCATTGGTATGCTGGCACCGCTCGCCGCGGGCGTACCGATCATTTTGCCGAGCGCGCTGACCGGCAAAGAATTCCTCCGGGCCCTCCAGGAGGGCGGCGCCACCGCCGTTATCGGCGTTCCGCGCCTTTACGGCGCTTTCTATGAAGCCATCGACTCTTCGTTTAGAAAGCGGGGACGCATCCTTTCGGGCATCTTCCACGGAATGCTGGCCGCGTCCATCAGCCTGCGCCGCAGGTTTGATCTCCGGGTAGGCAACTACTGGTTCGCTCCGCTCCGCAGGCGAATAGCACGGGACCTGCGTGTGCTTGCCTCCGGCGGCTCGGCTATGGAACCGGAGCTCGCCTGGAAACTTGAAGGCTTAGGTTGGCAGATAGCGAGTGGCTACGGGCTCACCGAAACATCCCCCCTCCTGACCTTCAATACTCCCGGAAACGAGAGAATAGGCAGCGCCGGCCGGCCGATACCGGGAGTAGACCTCCGGATCTCCCAACCTGAAGAGGGAAGGCAATTTGGCGAAGTGCTTGCGCGCGGGCCGAATGTTTTCTCCGGCTATTGGCGGATGGCGGAAGAGACGGCGCAAGCCTTTACGCGTGACGGGTATTTTCGCACCGGCGATCTCGGCTACATGGACGAAGACGGATACCTTCATCTAATCGGCAGGGTCTCCTCGATGATAGTCCTCTCCGGGGGCGAGAACATCCAACCTGAAAAGGTAGAGGCCGCCTTGGAGCGAAGTCCGTATATTCGCGAAGTCGGTGTGCTGGCAAGAAAAGATCGGTTGGCGGCGCTCGTGGTTCCCGAGGCAGAGGCCCAACGACAACCCGAGCCGATCGAGGATCTCATTCGCAGAGAAGTGCAGCGGCAGTCAAGCAATCTTCCATCACATCATCGCGTGACCGACTACGCGATCAGCCAGGAGCCTTTGCCCCGCACGCGAATCGGCAAGATCCGCCGGCACATGCTTGCCGAACGTTTCGACCGTGCCAAAAGCGGCAAAGAAAAAGAAGCTGCGGCGGGGCCCGTGCCCGTTGAGCAGATGTCGCCCGAGGATCAAGAGCTTCTGGAAGATCCGGCGGCAAAAGCAATCTGGGGCTGGTTGCCCGGCCGCTATCCCGATGCGCGCCTGGCGCCAGAGACGAACCTTCAGTTGGACTTGGGCATCGATTCCCTCGACTGGCTCCATCTCACGTTGGAGATCCGCGCCCTGACAGGGGCTGAACTCGACGAAGCCGCTATCGGCAGGATCGAGACGGTGCGCGACCTGCTGCGCGAGACGACGGCGGCGGGTTTAGCAACTTCGAGTGAGGCTGGCGACCCGTTGGAGAAATTGAAGCGCCCTAAGGAGCTGATCAACCAGGAGCAGCGCCGCTGGCTCGAGCCCCGGCCTTTGCCCGTCCGCATTCTGGGCTCCTGTTTGCTCGCGCTTAACCGCGGTCTCATGCGCTCGCTTTTTCGGTTGAGGGTTCGGGGTCGAAATCACCTCCCCGACAAAGGACCTTTCATCTTGGCGCCCAATCATACGAGCTTCCTTGATCCGCTCGCCATCGGAGCGGCGCTCCCGCAAACAATACTAAACCGCACCTACTGGGGCGGTTGGACCGCCATCATGTTCGCAAATCCGTTGATGCGGCTTCTCAGCTGGGCCGTGCGTGTAATTCCGATCGATCCGAAAGGCGGTCCCCTCTCGAGCGTCGCCTTCGCCGTGGCTGCCCTGAACGAAGAATACAATCTGACCTGGTTTCCCGAGGGGGGAAGATCGCCGGACGGAAGACTCGCGCGCTTTCGCCCCGGCATAGGGCTACTGGCGAGCGCCGCGCCCGTCCCTTTGGTGCCGGTTTGGATCGACGGCGCTTATGAGGCGCTGCCCTGGGGGAGGCGAATTCCCAGGCTGCGCACGATCACTGTCAGCTTCGGAGAGCCCATCGATCCGAGAGAGCTTCA
>DASTOD010000757.1:0-14721 GCA_035762645.1 Binatia bacterium
TTACGTAGTGTAAACGTAGGTGCTACGGGGCGCGCCGGGCGCGAACTCTGCAAACGCTTTTGCGGTCGTTGTCGGCATTCCGGATGACCAGAAGCGCCGCTTTTCCCGCTGCTTCTCTGACTAAACAAACCGCAGTGATCATTGTTTTTTTTAGCTCAGTAATCCTGTTGGGTTCGCTGTAGGATTTACCGTCGAACACAACGTAAGAATTTCCTTTCTGATTCAAAAGGCATCTTCAATGTCCTCAGAATTCGTTGGCACGCCGGTTGCTCATCCCTTGTAGATGAGTCCTGCCGGAACGACATAAAGGGGGCCTGGCGCTGGGGTGGCTTGTGCAACTTTTCAGCGGGTTTGAGCGTCACAGTAGGGAGAAGCAAAAGGCTCGATAAAGGGAGCAGGGCAGTTGACCTATGAATGAGTTCTTGTTGTTTGCGCTGATTACAATCTATCTCGCTGTTTGTTATGTGCCAGTCTCTAAAGACCGCAATCGCAATTCCCACAGCCATCAAAACGAACAGACGTCGCAAAGAGATGACAACGGAGATTTTCTCTCCCGTTGATTGTGTGCTCACAAGGTGAGAAGCGATGAAACGGTTAAGAGACTACTCTTGGTGGCGGCGCCACCGAAACAAACCGATAGCATCGTCGAGAACCTAGAGATTGAGTTTTAAGCCACGGCATCCGCTGCGGGTATTGCCGGTCAGTACCCGGAATTAACCTTTTAGCCTACTGCGTAGGAACGGGCTACACTTCTCCGTAGGGGCGGCCAAACGGGATCTGTTTCATAAATGAGACGCCGTTAAACTCTGCCGTCATCTCGGTTACAACCAAAGCTTCGTCTTTACGAGCCGTTACTTGGGTTAAGGCAAAGGTGGTATAAGGTTTGCTCGCAGAATTATACCCAAATGGCGAGGACAGCCAAGAAATCTCAGCGGGGCGGGTGGCAACGTCAAACCTGCAAGGTATGCGGCTGCCAGGACAAGTTCGATTTCCGGGTTCCCGATGCTTTGTGGGAAAAAGTCGTGCCGGCCGGATATAAGAATAAAGCTATCTGCTTGGCGTGTTTTGATGACCTCGCGTTTGCGAAGCAGGTAGATTATTCCAGGTCGCTGGAAGCGCTATACTTTGCGGGTAACCAGGCCATGTTCAAGTTTCAACCCGTATCAGCGCACGGCGGCTAATTGCAGTTCGCCGCCCACCGTTTTTCCACGCACTCATTACAGAGCTCTCCAGTTGGTGGTGCTTGCACCTGCTCTTCGTAATCGGTTTTGGGCCAGTGAGCGCAATTGCTGCAAAAATGCCAAGTGTCGCCTTCCCTTTTTTTCCGGTAAGTAGCTGCCATTATCTGCAGTCTCCGTGAAATAATTATTTTGCCTGGCGATGGAAGTGCCGTTACGCCTGAAACGATCGGGGCCGTGTTTAGAGTAGCGACGACTATTCGATTAAGGTACTTACTTCGAAGCTCATGTCAAGGGTGTTTCAGGAAACGGTTTTGTCTTCTGGCCGGTTAGCGATGAGAATACGTGCGCCGCACTGCGGATCTGACAAACTATCCGATAGAGCAATCCTTTGATGCGGATCTAGTGCAACGCCTTGCCCGATCGGTCAGAGCTGTCGGAAAAGAGCAGCACTGTGATTTTTCCGTATAATCGATGACTTCGAAGTTCTGGCATCTTCATATGACAATGGTCGTCCGATTTTTCTCCAGGACTTCCGAGCCTCTCTCGTCTTTCTAAGAAATTTTTGCCCGTCTTTTCGAAGACTTATTCGAATTTGTGCCGCTGGCATTTCCGTTGCTCTTGGCATAAGCGTCTCACCGCCCCATATCTGGGGCACTCCCGCAACAGGAGGGGCGCGGTCGACCGGACCTCAACGCCCCTCCGCCCAGAGGAGATCCACGTTCTGCACAGCTTCAGTCCGGCGAACAAAATAGTTGCAGAGGGTCGTCTCGTCCTGACCATTCAGAAGTGTAGCTATAATTCCAGCCTCAAGACATCGCGAACCTTGAGAAATTTGGAGCCACCCGCCGGAGTCGAACCGGCGACCTACTGATTACGAATCAGTTGCTCTGCCGACTGAGCTAGGGTGGCTCATGCGCAAAAATCAAGGCGGGTTTCCTGGAGGGAATTGAATCTTACCGCTGTCCAGCTAAGTCACGACGGATTCTATCAGCAGCTTCGCTGCTCGACAAGCTCTATGCCTATTCAACGGCTTCACTAGCTGCGCATCGTTCTTTTCGATCCGCGGTTTTGCGCCGGGTTTCGCGCAAGCCAGTCGATGACCTCCGCCGCATTCTTGTCCGGAGGGAAAACGGGGTAGAAAACCTTCTCAATCCGCCCATCCAAGATGATTAGTGTTAACCGCTTGATCAAAGTCATAGACTCTATCTCGAATGTCGGCAACTTGAGGGCGTGGGTGAGGATCAATTCCGAATCGCTCAACAACGCAAAAGGAAGTCTTAGCCGCCGTACGGCTTCCACCTGATAGTCAGTGGATTGCGTGCTAAGACCGAATACCTCGCTCGCAAGCGCCTGTAATTCAGTGTAGCTATCCCGAAAGGCGCACGACTGCGGCGTGCAGCCCCGCGCACCCGGGATTTGGTCCCAGCCTTTCGGCGGGTCAACATCTGGCTGGCCGGTGCGGGGATAGCAGTAGACCACGGTTCGGCCGCGAAGACTCGCCAGATCCACGCGGGAGCCCCGGGTTGATGTGAGAGGAACCGATGGAAGCATCATGTCGGTAAGGTGGTCCGTCGCTCCGTCGTCAATCGGCACCGGAAGGCCGTCGGGTAACTCGTATGGGGAATCGGTTCGCGCCACAGGTTATTTCCTTTAACGAAAGAGCAGGATATTGAAAATTCAGAGGTACTTCAATAACTCTTCGACAGTCAGTCCTGCTTGTTCGATAATCGATTCAAGCGTTCTACGTTTCAGGTCTCTATTATGCTAGGCGACTGAAACTCGAAGTGCGGGTTTGTCAGGATGTTTTAGGATGTGATGACTTCCACTCGTGTGGTGCACAAAAAAGCCTGCCCGTTGAAGCGCCCGAAGAACATCGCGAGGCTTGCATAGGCAGTCGTGGACTCATGCAGCTTCAAGGGCAACCTTTACCGTTTCTTTGACCGGTCTGAGTTTAATCTTCTTATCAGAAGGGATTGCCAGCCCATCCTTCCGCAAGCTCTCGAGGTAGGCACGAATTGCATCGCGTGCCATTGCCCGCGCTTCTCTGAGGGTATCGCCCTCGGTAACAAGGCCGGGAAGGGCAGGACAGGTCACCACATACCCGCCCTCTTCGGCTGGTTCAAACAATACTGTGTAGCGGTATTCCTTTCTTGCCACTGCCTTCCTCCCATCCTATATTTGAGGCATCTTAAATTCACTATAACTATAGAGGATTGGCGTGGCGTGTCAAATTAAGGATCAGGGACTCAGGTCTTGAATAAACCCAAAGGCGCTGGATAACTTACCTCCGGAGTTGCTCCAATATCCTGCGGGTCGCCTCCTTGGGTTCGCTGGCGGCAATCACCGCTGAAATCAACGCGACCCCGTGCACATCCATCGCTTTCACTGCCGCGAGATTATCCAGCTTAATTCCACCTATGGCATATACGGGTACGGAAACGCTCTGGACGATTTTCTCGAGAGCGGCTAACCCCTGCGGCGCTCCATACATCGCCTTGGACGCGGTGAAGTAAACCGGCCCGAACAAGATAAAGTCGGCCCCGCTTTGCTCCGCGGCTGTGGCTTCTTCGAAAGAATGCGTGGATGCGCCGATGAGCTTGTTTTGGCCCAAAAGCTCCCGCGCTTTCGCCACACCGATCGAGTCGTTGCCGAGCTGCACGCCATCGGCATCGACCGCCAGCGCGACATCAATGCGGTCGTTAACGAACAGCGCCGCTCTGTGGTCTAGACATAGCTTGCGCGTTTTCTCGGCAAGATAGAACAACTCCCTGCCGCTTAGATCTTTTTCTCTGAGCTGAATGGCCGGGGCTCCTCCTTCCAGAGCCTGCTCCAGAACCCAGAGGAGGTCGCGGCCGCCGGTCAGTTTACGATCGCTGACGAGGTAGAGATCAAATGCGGGCCTGGGCACGGCAGCTTTAGCCGAGGATGCCCTCTAACGGGCTTGAAGCCGTAGCGTAGAGCTTCTTTGGAATGCGTCCCGCCAAAAACGCCTTTCGGCCGGCTTCGACGCCGAGCCTCATCGCTTCGGCCATAAGAATCGGGTCCCTCGCTCCGGCAATGGCCGTGTTCATCAAAACGCCATCGCAGCCCAATTCCATGGCCATGGCGGCGTCCGAAGCGGTGCCGACGCCGGCATCGACGATCACCGGCACCGTCGCCTGCTCTAAAATAATTCGAATATTATACGGGTTCCGGATGCCGAGCCCCGAACCGATCGGCGCGGCGAGGGGCATCACCGCGGCGCAACCGATATCCTGGAGTTTTTTCGCGGTAATCGGGTCGTCGTTGATATACGGTAGTACAACGAAGCCTTCTTTTACGAGAATCTTTGCCGCTTCAAGCGTGGCCGGGATATCAGGGAAAAGCGTTTTGTCGTCCCCGATAACCTCCAATTTGACCATTTTTCCGACTCCGGCTTCGCGCGCCAGCCGGCAAGTACGAACCGCGTCTTCGGCGGTATAACAGCCCGCCGTGTTGGGCAGCATGGTGTATTTTTTTGGATCCAGGTAGTCGAGGAGATTTTCTTTGTTTGGGTCGGTGATGTTGACGCGGCGGACGGCGACCGTGACAATCTCGGCGCCGGAAAACTCGATGGCCTTTCGCGTCTCAGCGAAATCTTTATATTTACCCGTGCCTACGATCAGCCGTGAGCGATAGATCGCATTCGCCAACTTGAATGTGTCTTCCATGAATGTTCCTCTATCCTCCACCTACGAAGTGGACGATTTCCAGTGCATCTCCTTCTTTCAGAACCGTCGCACCGTGCACGTCGCGCGCAACAATATTCCGGTTAAGTTCGACGACGACCCGGCCCGGACGGATCTGCAGCTCTTCGAGCAGCGCAGCGACGCTGAGTCCGTCTTTGACCTCGTTATCTTCTCCGTTGATCTTGATCTTCACGGGGAAATAAAAAAACCGCATTCGCAACGACCCCCAGAGGTAGTCAGGGAACACGGTTTAAGCTCGTCCCAGGCCGTTTTCAACGGCCCACGGGACTGTGACTCTCACGCTTCCCTACGCCGGCGCTATCCGGATCAGGTTCAAAGGGTTACCCGCTCATCTGTCAGGCTCTCAGTCTGCCTCCGGCAGACACCCCCAGCATTTACAAACCCTTAACAAAGGGATTTCAGCAAGTCAAATTGAGACCCGAGTGAAACGTCGGAGTAGAGAAGTAGTTCCACGAAAGCCGAGCACAGCTACGCCGCAGCGAAGTCCGAGTGACTCGCGCAAAGGCGCAAAGGGCGCCAAGGGAACGAGAAGCCAGAAAAAAACTCGAAGCTCGAAATCCGAAATTCGAAACAAATCCAAATGACCAAAAACCACAAAATTCCAAACGAGCTTGTTTTGAATTTCGGATTTGAGGGTTTCGGTTTGTTTCGAATTTCGAGCTTCGGATTTCGATTCGGGATTTCTTGGCGTCTTGGCGCGATGATCTGTTCTCAAGTTGAGAGGCCGCGTTGATCAAAGCTCGAACACCGCGCTCGCGTAGCCGACAACCTCTCTCATAGGAGCGGTATCCCCGGAGTGGCAGTGTTTTAATAGGTGGGCCTGGGTCACGCCTAAAGCATTGACGGCGAAAAGTACGACGGCGGTGGGAATGACCCCGCACATCGAGATTTCATGTTCCTCCACGACCTCGATAAGTTCGCGGGGATTGCGCGCCAGGACCTTCTCCAGAGCCAGTTCGTCGAGCTTCTCAGTCTCTGTGGGAGAGCCATAGTGGTGAAGATCGCTGCTGGCCAGAATGACGGGCCGGCTCGCCTGGCTTAAACAGGTTTCCGCCACCGCGCGACCCAACGCGGCGCACTCTGCCAGCGTCAAATAGGAAAGCGAAATCGGCAGGAAGGTGAAAGCGGTAAGAACGCTTTGGAGAAAAGGCAGCTGCACCTCAATGCTGTGCTCGCTCGAGTGGGCCAGTACGTCTTTCTTGAGAAAAGGGACGCGGCGTTGCAGCCATTCGCTTAGCTCTTGATCGATGGCGACCTCGCCCAAAGGAGTCTGCCAATAATCCCAGGGGCTCAGCGCGGCTTTGTATCCCATCGCCCGGTGATTGACGCCGAGAATAAAAACGCGGTCGACCGAAGGATCGAGGCGCGCATAAAGATGTGCCGCGCATGCTCCTGAGTAACGGTAGCCCGCGTGGGGGACCATTCCGCCGATCAGCGACGGCAAAGGAGACCGACTCCCGAGCGGCCCTAAGGAGCTCGATCCAAAGCATTCCGCCAGAGTTTCCCTGAGTTCCTGAGCTTCTGCCGGATAGAAAGATCCAGCTACCGCAGGAGGCCTGATCTCCATGACCCCCCGAACCTCCGCTGCTCTACGGTTCGACAACCTCAACTTCGAGGGTGCCAATCCCTTCAACTTCAGCTTCGACTCTGTCTCCGGGCTTGAGAAACAGGGGCGGCACGCGCGCGAACCCCACGCCCGACGGCGTTCCCGTGCTGATAATATCGCCCGGTTCGAGAGTCAGTCCGGCCGATAAACTTTCAATGATCGTTGGAATGTCGAAAATCATGTCGCGCGTGTTGCCGTCCTGCATCACCTCGCCATTGACGCGGCAGACGAGGCGCACTTGCTGCGGGTTCGGCAGCGCGCTCTTGTGAACGAGCCACGGCCCGAGGGGGCAAAAGGTGTCCAACGATTTTCCCTTGAACCACTGGCCATGGATGCGCTGCAGTTCTCTCGCGGTCATGTCGAGACATACGGTATAGCCGAATATATGATCGTAGGCTTTGTCTTTCGGAATGTCCCGCCCTTTCTTGCCGATAACGACCGCGAGTTCCACTTCCCAATCGAGTTTGTCTGTGACCTTGTGTTTAACGACTTTTCCCTTCTGCCCGATCACCGATGTGGCGGGTTTGGTAAAATAAACCGGCCATTCGGGATACTTGATATCCAGCGATCGGGCCCTGGCCCCTTCCTCCACATGCTCGCGATAATTAATGCCGAGCATCACGACGTTCTTTTTCGGCCGCGGGATCGGGGCAAGCCATCTGGTTTGGTTAAGATTCACCAGCGCGCCGGCGCGGGCGAGCTTTTTCTGCTCGTCGGGGGACTTACGGTTGACGTAGGTTTGTGCCTTGCGAGCCAATTGGAGAGCTTTCCCCCCCGCCTCGATAAAGGCCTGCATGCTTTCCAAGAAGGACGCCGATCCGTTACGTAGGTATCGGCGGTTCAACTCGGCGAGATCGATGACTTGATCTTGGGGTCCGAGCAGACCCAAGCGCTGCTGATTTTTTCGCGAGTAGGTGACAAAACGCATGACTTCCTCCGAGGTAGGCGGAGACTTATACCGCGATGGCCGTCCCCGGCCGTTGTGTCGCTGTTTGGAGAGCTATAGGAGCGAGCCAGATTTGTCAAGCTGATGGTCGCCAACAGTGGACATTTGAATTCGATTCAGCATAATCAGCATAATTGGTTGAGCGCCGGGGAATCTGTCGATCCTGAAAGGCTGGAGTGAGAGCGCATGTCATGAGGAATAAGAAGCAACATCGGACTTCGATGCGCGAGGGCGATCGAATTCTGGTCAACAAAGGGATTTCGAAGAAGGTTTTTATCGTGGCGCGCGTCGATATTCCACATTGCCCGGAAAAAGTCTTTGTTTCCAAATCCGGAGGCAAGTATACGATCGGACTTAAGGTCTGGAAGTCCGATTATGTATGGAATGAAAAAAACTATATGTGGGTGCCGAAACATTAGCAGTCGGCTGATAGATGGCTTATGGCCTATGGCTGATAGCTTATGGCGTATAGATGGAAAACAGTCGAACCATACGCCATAGGCCATATGCTATAAGCCAGTCAGCAAGAAGGTTTGAATCGATGAATCGCAACCTGGCATCGGTCATCGCCAAGATCCAAAGCGGGAGTCCTCCGTCCCTGATGCTTTTTTTCGGCGATGAGCTCCAAGTACAGGAAGCTTGCAGAGCCATTCTCGATCGGCTCGTTCCCGAAGATGCGAGAGCATTCAATCTCGAGCGCTTCGACGGCCATACGGCGTCATGGGATCAGATCGAGGCTTCGATGATGACGCCGCCGTTTTTCCCGGGGAGGAAGGTGTTATGGGTTGAAAACGCGCCTTACTTCTTTTCCCGGGAACAAAAGGGCGAACTGGGCGCCAAAGTGCTGCAACTTTGGAACGAAGGGAATGCGGACGAGGCGAGCAAGTTGTTGGCCGACTGGTTGGTCGTTGAAGGTTGGACGCAAGAGCAGTGGGAAGGGCTCGACTCAGCGTCGTTGGGAGCGCTGCCTGACATGTTAACCGGTGCCGATCAGGAATTAAAAGAAGCCGCCGAAGGCGTTTTGATCTATGGCAGAAGCAGAGGCTTGAGACTCCTCGACCGCCGGGAAGGCGAAGGCCACGGGCTTCACGGACTCTTGGACCGAGGCTTTCCACCCTGGAGTTTTCTACTCATGACCGCCATCCAGGTCGATCGGCGAACCCGTCTTTACAAGCGTCTGGAAGAGATTGGAGCCGCTCTCAATATGGAATTGCAGCGCGATCGCGCCGGCAAAATCAGCCGCGAAGCGCTGGTCGAGTTCATCGATCAGCGGCTGCGCCAGGCAGGAAAGTCCCTCGAGCCGAGAGCCAGGGAAATGATCTTGGTGCGGGCTGGGCACGAACTGCGCGGCTTCGGGCAGGAACTGGAGAAGTTGCTGCTGTACGTAGGAGATCGTCCGACGATCACAGCCCGCGATGTGGAGGCCATTGTTGCCGATCAAGGCGAAGCTTGGATCTTCGATCTCACCCGGTCCGTCGCCGACCGCAATGTGGCGGCATCTCTGGGCCAATTGGGCCGTCTGTTGGCTCAGGGGGAGCATCCATTGAAACTGCTCGGCACCCTTGCCGGCGAAGTGCGCAAGCTGATCGCGGCGCGTCAGCTGATCGATACTGAGCTGAGCGGCATTTGGCGTCGTGGAATGAATTACGAACAGTTTCAAAAGAGTGTGTTAAAACAAGGTGGCCCGCTCCTTACACGTAATCCCTATGCCGATTATATGTGCTTTCAACGAGCGGATCATTTCTGTCTCGACGAGCTAATTCTTTATATGCGGCGAATCTTCGAGGCCGATTTACGTCTAAAATCTAGTGGCAGCGATCCCCGACTGTTGATGGAGCGGCTTATCCTTGAGATGTGCCTGTCAACGCGCTCAGTGAGCCGCGCCAATTTTGTCTTACGCTTATGAATGCCCAAAATAGGAAGCGCCGAACGGTAACAGGCGTGACTTTGTTCTTGTTTTTGCCCCTGCTCCATGCGTGCGCCGGGGCGGAGATGCTCGTTCAGGCTTGTTTCAGTCCGCAGGAAAGGTGTTCGGTGCACATCCTGCGCGAACTCGGTAAAGCCAAGAGGGAGCTTCTGGTGGCAATTTATGCGTTCACCCACGACGAGCTGGCCGGGGCTTTGGTTGGGGCGAAGAAACGGGGGGTGCCGGTGCGGGTGATCATCGACCGCGAATTTGACGCGGCCAACGAGAAATCCAAGGGAAGATTTCTCGAAGGAGAAAAGATCCCCGTGCGGCGCATCTCCGGAATAAAGACGTCTATGGAAAGAGAAGCGGGGCTCATGCATCAAAAATTTGTCGTCATCGACCGTACGGTGGTTTTTACCGGCTCTTACAACTGGACCCGTTCGGCGGACAGAGTTAATGACGAAAATTTGCTCATGTTTCGCGATGCGGCAACACTGGCCGAAGCTTATCGCCAAGCCTTTTTTCGTCTTTGGGAGCGAAAATCTTGAGGCCAATCTCGCCCGCCATTGCGGCCATTATCGCCGCCGCCTTCCTTGTCGGATTTTTCTTTCAGCTGCTTTATCAGCGTTGGAAACCGCCAGCTGCCGGGCCTGACGGATATCGGCTTGCGGCTCCAGCCCCGATGCCCAATGACGCCGCGCATGAACCCGTAAGCCTGCCAGCGACTTTTGTGCCCGGTTCCGCACCCGAGCCGAGCCCAGTTGCGCCACCCCTCCTGGCGGCTCGCGACGTGGAGAAAATTCGCAGCTTGGCCGGGAAACCAGCGCGGATACGCGGGAGAATTTTTCGTGTTGGCCATTCTGTCAAGAGTAACACCTACTTCCTGAACTTTGGTCCTTCCCGCGACGCTCTGACCGGAGTCATCTTTGCATCTGCGGCGGAACTATTTGACAAGACACAGTTCCCGCCAAGGAATTTCGAGGGACGGGAGGTCGAGGTGCATGGCGAGATAAAGAACCACCCCCAATACGGGCTGGAAATCATCCTGGAGAGTCCGGCCCAAATCAAAATTTTAGATCGTTAAGTTGGCAAAAGACCCGTTCGAGTAAAATCGCGCCCTCGAATTTTTCGCAAGATGAAATTGAAACTGGTCAACTAAATATAATTATGGTATAAAGCGGACTTATTTGGACGTAGTTAGGGGCATGGCGAATGCAGCAGGGACATGCAACCGGGAGGTCAACAAAACTGCGTTATCTTAGGTTCGCTTCGATTGGGCCGCTGCTGGCCGTTTTTGTATTAGTATCAAACAGTTCAGCTAGGTCTTTCTCGCCAGATGAAGATCTGACCGCACGCGCCGCCATCCTAATGGATGCGGCGACCGGCAAGGTGCTATACCAAAAGGAGGCCGATCTCCGTCTGCCTCCGGCGAGTACCACAAAAATCGTTACTGCCCTTGTCGCTTTGGAGAGTCGACGAAAACTGAGCGAGTCGCTCAAAGTGTCGAAGACAGCGCCCCGAGTACCGGCTTCGAAGCTTTACCTGCGGGCGGGGCAGACGATCACGATCGAGGATTTGCTCTATGCCATCCTGTTATCTTCGGCCAACGACGCCAGCGTGGTCTTAGCCGAGGGGATCGCCGGCTCCGTGGAGCGGTTTGCCGAGCTCATGACCGAAAAAGCGCACGCGATCGGGGCCCGCAACACTCATTTCACCAACCCCCACGGCTTGACGGCTGCGGACCATTATTCCACGGCGAGAGATCTCGCGATTCTTTTCAGGTATGCAATGAAAAACGCCGCCTTTCGCGAGATCGTCCAAACGAAGCTGAGTTCGGTAAATTCTCATGCGATCGTCAAGAAGCGAACGGTCGCCAGGCGTATCTCGGTGCGGAACCACAATCGTCTACTGTGGAACTTCGAAGGCGCGCTGGGCGGCAAAACCGGTTATACGCACGCGGCCTTAAAGTGTTTTGTCGGCGCTGTGCAGCGAAACGGCGTCACTTTGATCGTCGCTATCTTAGGCGCCCGGGACCAGTGGGGGGATACGAAGAGACTCTTGGAATACGGGTTCGATAATTATCAGACCATCAAGCCCGTCACGCCTCAGGAGGTCAGGTTACGGCCAATCGAACAGGGCAGCACGGATCGTGAAGTGCCGGCGCGGACAGCCGCGCCTCAGGAGATAAAGCGTCCTTCGCCGGATGGTTACGTTCTTCAAGTCGGCTCTTTTCGCGAGCGCGAGCGCGCCGAAACTGTGCTAAGACAGTTTTCGGCGAAAGGCTTTGAAGCCTTTGTCGAAACAACTAATTTGACCCAAGGTCAAATCACCTATCGCGTGCGTCTCGGACCCTATGCTGAACTACTGCAAGCTCAGCAGAGGGCCGAAGAGATATTTAAAGAGAGCGGATATCAAGTTCTGATCCTGCCGGCGGCAGCGCCCGCCATGCCGCCCGACCATCCCAGTTAATCGACAGGCCGCGATTCAGTGGAAGGTGCCTGGCGCAGACAGACCTTCCGAAGTCCGCGGCCTCATAGCTGGATGATCATCCCATCTTCGGCGCAGGTCACTTCGAGTTCCCGCCTGCGAGCGAGCATCGCTTCACCCAGGTGAGTCAAAACGATTCTCTCACACTCCAGGCGCGGTAGCACTTCTTTCAATTTGAGGTAGTTCATATGGTTGGGTGTCGTCTGGTCGTAAAAGCAACATTCGCACAGAAAAAGATCCACTCCGCGCGCATGCGTGATAAAAAGATCGGTCCAGGCGGAGTCGCCGGAGAAGAGCAGTTGTTTTCCTTCATACGAGACCTTGAGGGCCAGCGAGATCTCGTTGACCTGATGCGGCACACGGAAGGGGTATATTTGAATCCCGTTAACGGTAGTCGATTGCTCGGGAAGTAAAATATGAAAACGGGCCGGGATGGCTTTGGGCCCCGCCTCGCCATACATCAGCCCGTAAAGCTGCAAGATTCTTTCTTCGGCGCCGGGCGGACCCGCCACATCCAGCGGTTCATCGCGTGGGTTTTCGTGAAGATACTCGATGAAGAAGAAAGGGAGTCCGGCGAAATGATCGCCGTGCAGATGGCTTAAAAAAACAGCATCGAGGCGCCGCGGATCGAAACCCGCCCGCTTCATCGCCAGAAGCGTCGTCGGCCCGCAGTCCAAAAGAAACAAACGGTCCGAGGCTTCAACCAGGTAACCGCTCTGATTGCGGCCGCCGCTACCGAAAGCGTCTCCGCAGCCGAGAACATGGACCTTCACGATTTTTCCTCCGCCAGTCCTTCTTGGTTTCGTCTAACACCAAGGACGCGTGCGCGCAATCGCTACGCGCTTGCGATCTGAGCCGCGCTCCCTCGGGCAAGCGCCCGCGCTCTCCAGGACCCGTCCCTTGGTCGTTGTACGTCTACTAACCGGTGATCTCGTTCGGATGCCCGCTGGGTGCGGCGCTTAAGTTGCTTTTTATCCGCCGTGCGATTAGATTGGCACACGTGACGATCAGCAAACGCCCTTTCTTCACTCGCTATTCAACGAGTTTGTGGGTGCGTTTTCTTCGCTTCAGCTTGCTGTCGCACAAAAAGTTGGAAGGTGATCTGGAGAAGTTGGATCTCACACCGCCGCAATTTTATGTGCTGGCGACGATCGGCTATGCGGGCGGTCTTCCCTTCGGCGAAATCGGCGCCAAAATGATGGTGACGGTGAGCAATCTGACCGGAATCGTCGACCGCCTTGAAGAGAAAAAGCTCGTCAGCCGCAAGCGCGACGACCATGATCGCCGCGTGGTTCACGTCGTTTTGACGGATAGAGGAACTCGGCTCTATAAAAATAGCATTCCTCTGTTCGAGAAGAGTATCTCGCTGGTCTTTACCGCGCTCGATAAAGCGCAACAAAAAGAGCTCTCGGCTTTGTTGCGCAGGCTCAACCGCTCCCTCCAAGGAAGCTGACCTGGACTCCTCCGAAAATTGTGCTGAGGGGCTAAGACAAAACAGATTTCAGAAAATAACTCCACCGGTGCGCTGAACTACCACAAACCGCTGAAGCATTTCTTGACAGAAATTATTGAACTTTATAAAGTTGATGCCTTAAGTATCTCTCAGCACCGGATCCAGTGAAAGACGAGACGGGAAAACCCAGCGGGCTCGAACGAGTCAAGCGGTGGCTCTACGCTAAAGGACTGGAACAGCGGAGCGCCGGCTGTGTCTTGTGCGGTTCATGTTATGGCCATGGTCCCGCCAACCCAATGGAAGATATTCCCGGCCCGATCACCAAATGCCCGCCTTATGAGTTTTATCGTTTTCAACGATTTACGCCCAAGTCGCGCTGGTTGATGGCGCAGCGCGTTTTCCACGGGCTCGACACGATTACCCCGGAACTCAAAGAGGTTATTTACACTTGCACAAACTGTCTGATGTGCCAGGAACTCTGCGGTGTCCGCAACGACGGTTACGGCCCGTGGGACATTACCGTGGCGATGCGCGAAGAAATCGCGGCAAAGGAGGGCCCGCTCGAAGCGCACCGTCCATTTCTCGACGGTTTGCGGCGACACGACAATCCCTGGTCGGCGCCGAAGACGGAACGCGGTCGGTGGGCGAGCGGGCTCGGCCTGAAGAAACTTAGCGGCCGGGCTGTGCGTACGCTGCTCTTCGCGGGCTGCTCGGCGGATCGAGCCAGCGGCAAGCCAGGTGTTGTCGCTCTCGCCCGGCTCATGCAAAGGAGCGGAGAAGATTTCGCCATACTCGGCGAAGAGGAAAGGTGCTGCGGTCTATACGGCTTCGATCTGGGCTTTCGCGCTGAGTTTGAGCGACTACGGGACGAGAACATCGCCACGATCAAAGGCGCCGGGATTCAAAAAGTGGTCGTGGCGTGCGGCAGCTGCCGGCGCGCCTGGAACGAGTACGGTAAGACTGCAGGCGCCGGGATCGAAGTTCTTCACGGCGTCGAATATGTCGCCCAACTGCTACAAGCCGGGCGGTTGAAATTCGCCACGGCGATTCCAAAAAAAGTCACGTACCATGATCCCTGCCATCTCGGCCGGGGCTGCGGTATTTACGAGGAGCCGAGAATCATTCTTCGTTCGATCCCCGGGGTCGAGTTCGTTGAGATGGAAAGGAACCGACGCTGGGCCTGGTGCTGCGGCGGCGGCGGGGGGGTTCCCGAGGCTTATCCGGAATTGGCGCAGTGGAATGCCGAGGACCGGCTACGCGAAGCGAAACAGACCGGCGCCGAGCTGCTTTTGACATCGAGCTCGCTCTGCCAGCGGAGTTTCGCTGAACCGCCGCAGAGCGGTTTGGCAACTCAAGACGTGCTCGAGTTCGCCGCCCTGGCTCTTTGATCATGGTTAAAGAACCGCACTTC